>NZ_JBNFOF010000018.1:0-26853 GCF_057364645.1 Janibacter sp. CFPM2_SD2 | reverse complement strand
CGCGGCCTCCCGGCGGCGGGCCTCCCGTCCACCGCGCGCACCCCCACGCCAGATCATGTCCAGCGCTGCCCGGGGTGCCACTGGGCCAGCGCACGCTGGGCCCGGCGCACGACGTGGAAGGCCTCCCGCAGGGCGCGCCGCTCGAAGGTCGTCAGGTCGTCGGGCGAGATCCACGAGGTGACGGGCAGGCCGGCCTCCTGCTGCCGGGACTGGTGTGCCAGACGCACGTGGGAGATGAACTCGAGGGCGTCGACGAGGCCCTCCGCTGTCTCGGGCGCGAGTCCACCCGGCCCGGCGACGGCACGCAGGCGGGCCCGGGTGTTCACGACCGTCAGGCCCGCGGCGAGCGCTTGGACCCGGGCGAGGTCGACGATCGCCCCGACGCCGCCGCGCTTGAGGTCGAGCAGGTCCTTGTGCTCGCCGCTGCGCCCGAGGACGAAGCCACGGAAGAACCCGAGGGGCGGATCGTTGTCGACGGCCTGCGCGGCCAGGTGCCCGAGGAGGTTGCGCGCTCCGGGCAGCCGTCCGGCGACCTCGTCGACGAGGGCCGCGTGCAGCTCGTGGTCGCCCGCCAGCGGCCGGGAGTCGAAGAAGATGCTCGCGCCGAGCACGGCATCGGGGACCGGCTCGTCGAGCCACTGGACGAACTCGGCGCGCCACCCCGAGAGCCGCTGGTGCCAGCGCGGATTGGTCGCCATGGCGTCCCCGGGACAGCGGGGGTGCCCGGCCGCCTCCAGCCCGGCGACCACCTGCTCGGCGAGGGCCGCGACGTAGTCCTCGGCCCCCTCCGGTGCGTCGTCGGCGAGGATCACCGCGTGGTCCTGGTCGCTGCCCAGCGCCTGCTCGTGGCGGGCCCGTGACCCGAGGACCATCCAGCACATCCGGGGAGCCGGCCCCATCCCGCGGGCGGCGAGGTCCTCGTGGGCGAGGGCGATGAGCCGGCGCTCGACCGCGTCGCCGACCGACGTGACGACCCGGGTGATGTCGTCGGCACTCACGTCCTGCTCGAGCAGCTGCTGCACGAGCCTCGGTGTCCGGGCGGCGAAGTCGACCACGCCGGCGACATCGGTCTGTTTCGCGACGTCGCCGACGATGTGGACAGCGCTCACCCGCTCGAGGCGCATGAGGTCCGTCGTCGTCACCACGCCCACCAGTGCGGCGCCCTCGACCACAGGGAGGTGGTGGACGTTGGCCTCGGTCATCGTGAGCAGCAGCTCGAGCGCCGAGGCGTCGGCCGGTGCCACGACCGGGGCGCTCGTCATCACCTCGCTGACCGATCGCCGGGGGTCGACGCCGGCGGCGAGGACCCGACGGCGCAGGTCGCGGTCGGTGAGGATGCCCACGAGCTGCTCGCCCTCGACGACGAGGAGGCTGGAGACCCCTTCGTCGGTCATGGTCCGCGCAGCCTGCGCGATCTCCGCGTCCGCGCGCACGGTGACCGGCGCCCGGTGCGCCAGGTCGCGCGCTGACGTCCGCAGGATCGGCTCGCCGTGCCGGCCCGTCGCGACGGCGGTGGCAGCCGCCCGCAGGAGCCCGGCGCGTTCCCCTTCGAAGTGCTCGGCGAAGACCTCGTGCTCCCGCCGCAGCTCGTGGAAGACCTCGGCGGGCAGGTGCAGGGCGAGCGTGTCCTCGATGGCGACGACGTCGAAGCGGGACGGGTTGCGGCCCATGAGGGTCGTCGAGCCACACGCCGAGCCCTCCGCGCCGCGGAAGACGAGCCGGCCCTCCGCGTCATGCGTCTCGATCGCACCGGACCGGATGATCATCAGCTCGTCGCTGTCCCGGCCGACCGTCATCAGGTGGCTTCCGCGCCGGTGGTAGCGGACCGTCAGCCGGCCGGCCAGGTCATGCCGCACCCGATGGGGCAGCGCGTCGAAGGGGGCGTGCAGCGCCAGGAAGTCGACGACCTCCGTCAGCTCGGTCTCGGCCATGCCCCATGGTGGCAGGCTCGCGGTCACGCCTGGTCGGTCAGGGATCCGCGCACCAAGCTGTCACCGGAGTGCTCCGGCCGTTCGTCGTAGGCCTCGTGCGAGATGTCGACGACCACGTACCCCTGGTCGAGCAGGTCCTGGGTGATGGGGAAGGACTCCGCACCCTGCGAGCCGTCGAGGACTCCCACCGAGACCATGCGCTTGCCGTCACGGTTGATCAGCCAGACCTCGGCGTAGCCATCGGGGACCGTGACCTCCGCGGCGGAGACCTCCAGGGAGACCCGGTCGTCGCGCTGCTCGACCGTCGCGACGCCCCGCGACTCGCCGGTGTCGAGGGTGTCCAGCTCGGCGGACGCGATCGTGCGCTGATCGGGTTCACCCAGACGGTCGGCCAGCTGGCTGCCGCCCACCCCGACGAGGAGGCCTGCGATGCACGCCGCGGCCAGCCACGTCACGGCAGGTCGACGCCCGGTGCGCCCGGCACCGCGCACGGCTCGACCGTCGCCACGCCCGGTTGGGGACTGGATCCCCTGGGAGTCCGCAGCCGCGCCCTCGGACGATGCCGGGTCGACCTCTCCGGCGTCATCGATCTCCGCCCGGATCCGCGACCACGTCGTGGACGGGGGTGGGGTGAGCGTGGTGGTCGCCGCCTCACGGGTCACCGCGACGGTGCGCTGGAGTGACCCGAGGTCCTCGCGGCACTGGTCGCAGTCGTCGACGTGCTGGCTCTCCTGCGGCGACGCGGACTCGCCCAGCGCGAGGTCGATCAGACGGTCCTCCGAGAGGTGGTCATCGGGGACGGGCACGAGACGGGTCATCGGTTCACCTCCTCGAGGTGCTTGCGCAGGTGGGTCAAACCTCTCCTGACATGACTCTTGACGGTGCCCAGTGGCAGCTGCAGCGTCTGGGCGATGTCCTCGTGGCGTCGGTCGTCGATGACCGCCATGCGGATGATCGTGGCCCGCGGGTCCCCGAGCGCCTGCAGGGCGTCGGCCAGGTACACCTGTTCCACCACGTCCTGGGCCGCGGTGACCGATGGGCCCGCCTCATGGACGAAGGCGCGCTCGTCACGCGAGCGGCGGGCACGTGCGGCGTGCAGGTCGGCGCACCTTCTTCGGGTCACCGTGGCAAGCCACCCACCCAGCGAGCCGCCTCCCGGGTCGAGAGAGGCGCGCCCCTTCCACAATGCGACGAAGACCTGCTGCGTGATGTCCTCGGCCTCGTGGTGCTCGCCGACCGAACGCTGGGCGATGGTGTGCACCAGCGCGCCGAACCGCTGGTAGGCCTCGGCGAGGGCTGACTCGTCCCCGTCGACCAGTCGGCGCATCAGGTCCTCACCCAGGGCCGCCTGCACGGGATCACCGGTCACGCGAGTCACTATAGGGCGGCCTCAACCATCGACCCGCGATGCGACCGCGACGACATTGTCCTCGTAGCTGCGAGTCCGTGGGTCGTAGTCACCGCCACAGGTGACGATGTGCAGGCGGGCAGGGCCGGTGCGGTCGAAGAGCGCGTCTACGTCGAGCGCGTCCTTCGCGTGGTGGTCCACGCGCCGGATCTCGTAGGTCACCAGGTCGTCACCGACGGTGACCGTCACCCGATCACCTCGTTGCACCTCGTCCAAGCGGGACAAAGGACCGACCTGACCCGCCGTGTCCGTGTGCGCCGAGATGACGCTGGCTCCCGAGGCCGACCCCGGCGCCGGGCCGAAGCGATACCAGCCAGCCGTCCCGGGGTCCTCGGGGATCACCATGAGTCGACCGCCGTCCACACCGACCGGGACCACGGGCAGCTCCGCTCCCAGGGACGGGATCTCCAGCCGCGAGGGCGGTGTCGCCTCGGACGTGGGCTGCCCGAGCGCTGCCGACCTCGTCCGCGGACTGGACGAGGACGCCCCCGACGCAGAGGCCGGCGTCGCCGCCTGGCGCGTCGGGCTCGACCGCGACGGCTGCGACGGGCCGACCCTGCCGACCCCGAGGCGCGAGCGCCTCCCGGGTGTCGGCAGGGTCGGTCAATCTCGACGGGGAGGTGAGGCCGTCGGTGACGACGAATCCGCCGCCTCCGGCGAGCACCGCGGCGATGGCGACCATCGCCAGCCTCTTCCTGTCGAGATCCATGCGCCGCCTCACGTCAGTCGCGCACCGGGGACACGCGACGGGTCATGAGCAGCACGGCACCTCCGGCGAGCACGGCGGCGGCACCGGCAGCACCCATGGCGGCGTACGAGCCGGTGTCGGCCTGGCCGCCGGTACCGCTCGGCACCCCACCCGGGGAGCTGTGCAGGCCGGAGATCTCCTGGACCGCGAGGTCGAGGTTGTCGTCCTCGGCCGAGCCCCACGCGTAGACGATGGTGTTGGTGCCCTCCTTGAGGGTGACGTCGGCGGGCCCGATGGCGACGTCGTCGGTGCCGGCGAGGACGACGTCCGCCGAGATCGTGCCGGCGGCGAGGTCGGTCTTGCCCTCCTTCGGGTTCGTCACGTCGGCGAAGGCCACCTCGCCGTTGGCGCGGACGTCCACGGCCGGAGCCGCCGCCGTGTGGCGCACCGTCAGCCGCGCCTGGCCCGGCTCGGTGGCGGACACGTCGTTGGCGAAGGGGGTGAGGACCGGGTTGCCGTCGGCGTCCAGGTGGGCCGCGACGGTGATGTTGGTGCCGGCCTCGACGGCGACGTCCTGTGCCTCGATGACGGCGTCGCCGTCGGCTCCGGCACCGGCCGCGGTGACCTTGAGGTCGTACTCCCCGGCGGGCAGGGACATCGGGTCGGTGATCGTCCCCGGCTCGAAGTCCTCGAGGAGGACGTCGCCGTTGGCGTACACATCGACCGTGGCCTCCGGCACCCCGTGGAGGATGCTGACCGTGGCGTCACCCTCGGCGGCGAAGGACGGGGCGCTCAGGACGGTGACGAATCCCGTCGACAGGGCGGCGATGGCGATGGGGCGGGTGAGTCGCATGGCGTTGCTCCTGGTGTGTGGGACGGACGCCTCCTGACGTCCTGCCCCTACTTCGGCCACCACCCGTCGCAGGGATGCACCTCGGCACAACTTTTTTTCGTGACCCGCTGGACGTGTGCGCGGCGAACCTGTGAGTCGCCAGGAGGAGGCTGGTCAGGCCGAGTGCGTCATCCGCCCACCGACGAAGGTCGCGAGCACCCGCGTCTGCCGCAGCCGCGCCGCCTGCTCCGCGGTGCCGGACAGCCCTGCGGGACAAGGGTCCTCGTCGACGAGCACGATGTCAGCCGGTCCGCCGACGGCGATCTCGGTGACGCCGTCGGTCGAGGCGTCCAGTGCCTCGCGGGGGGTGAGCGCCTGCTCCGGGGCCCACGGCTCGCGCTCGTCGGCGCTGCGGTGGACGGCGGCCGACATCGCCAGCCACGGGTCGAGCGGGGAGACCGGCGCATCCGACCCCAGTCGAAGGGGGATCCCCGCCTGCGTCATCGACCGCAGGGCGAAGCACCGCTCCAGCCGGTCGGGCCACAGGGCTTCGGTCGAGTCCCGGTCGTCGAGCAGGTGCGCGGGTTGGACGCTCGCGACCAGCCCCAGGTCGGCGAAGCGCTGCAGCGCCTCCATCCGCACGAGCTGCGCGTGCTCATGGTGCCGCGGGCGCCGCTCGCGGCGTAGGCGTCGAGGGGCGTCGAGCAGCGCCTGGTCGCCGATCGCGTGGACCGCGCCGTCGAGGCCATGCGCGTGGGCGCGCCGCAGCAGCTCGGTGAGCTCCTCGGGACCGACAGTGCTCTTGCCGTGAGGGTCGCCGAGGTCGTCGTCGGTGACGAAGGGCTCGCAGCACCAGGCGGTGCGGGTGTTGAGCGAGCCGTCGGTGATGACCTTGAGCGGGCCCATCGTCACCAGGCCGGTCCCGTCGAGCACGTCGCCGGTCCGCACACCCGCGGCGATGGTCTCCTCGAGCCCCTCGGGGTAGGTCGCCGGACGCACCCGTAGCAGGTCGAGGCCGTCGGCGGTGCGCTGAGGCCACTCGAGGCGCCCCGCCTCGAACTCCATGTCGGCGATGCCGACGACCCCCTTCGCCGCGGCAGCACGCATCGCCGAGTCGAGGCTGGCGCGGACGACGGCCGGGTCCTCCGGCAGGTCGGCCAGGCGCTGGTAGATGGGGAACCACTCGTCCTCGTCGAGGTGTCCCTCGTGGACCGGCAGACCGAGAGCTCGGTAGGCCGCGCTGCTCAGCCACCCGGCGTGGCAGTCCCCGCTGATGAGGATGACCGGCCGGTCGCCGGCGACGGGCGTCGAGCTCGGCGGTGCTCGGCAGGCGGTCCCAGCCGGCCACGCGCCAGCCGAAGCCCTGCACGACGGTCCCCGGGCGCCGGTCGCTCCGCGGCGAGGTGGGCGCGCGACCCGGGCCGTGACCTCCTCGGGGCTCGCGGTGTCCGCGACGTCGACCCGGCGGGACATCGCCGCCCACTGGCCGAAGTGGACGTGTGCGTCCCACAGCCCCGGGAGCGCGAGCGCTCCGCCGGCGTCATGGACCTCGGCCCCCGCGGTGGTGAGGTGCTCGCCGATCTCGGCGATCCTCCCTTCGCGCAGCCGGATGTCCACGGGTGCGGCGCCGGGTCGCAGGCGGGCGCCACGGATCAGCGCATGCGGGACGAAGGGGGCCATGCTGGGCACGATACGACGGATACGGTGGCGCCATGCACCTGCTCGTCGTCGCCGCGATCCGGGCCGAGGCGGCCCACGTCCCCGAGGGCCTCGAGGTCCTCGTCACCGGGGTCGGCAAGACCCTCGCGGCTGTGCAGGTCACCCGCGCGATCTGCGAGCACCCGCGCCGCGACGAGCTCGTCGTCGTCAACATCGGGACGGCCGGCGCGCTGCGCCCCGGCGTCGCCGGACTCCACGAGATCGGGACCGTGCTCAACCACGACCTGTCGGCCGAGCCGATCCGGCAGCTCGGCCTCGACCCTCGCGAGCGGATCGAGCTGGATGCCGGCCGACCAACGGCGCTGGCGAGCGGCGACCTCTTCGTCACCAACCCGGCCGTGCGCGACGCGCTGGCGACCCGCGCCGACCTCGTCGACATGGAGGGCTACGCGATCGCTCTCGCGTGCACCGAGCTCGGCGTGCCCGTCCACCTCGTCAAGCGGGTGAGCGACAACGCCGACGAGACGGCGCACGACTGGTCGGCCGCCGTCGACGGCTGCGCCCGGGACCTGGGCGCGTGGGTGGCGGACTTCGTCCGGCTCGACCGCGTGCGCTGACCCCGAGCCGCAAACTCCGCAAGACCCTGGGGTCCTGCAGGGTAAGGGCCGCTCAACTGCGCAAGACCCTAGGGTCCTGCAGAGTTGGGTGGGAATGGTTCTCACCCGCCGCGGGTTGAGGACGGCATGACCACCACGACGCGCGAGCTGTACGGCTTCGAGCGCTACGAGCGCGCGAAGCACGCCTTCGACGATGCCCGCTACACGGAAGCGGCAACCGACCTCGAGGACTTCTTCACGGACCTCGCGGCCGCCCGCGCCGAGAGCGACGCCGACCCCGTCGGGCACGGCACCGCCGAGATCCACCTGCTGCTGGCGCGCTGCTACTTCCACTCCGCGCAGCTCGGGCGGGCCGAGGCCGCGGCCCGCGAGGTCATCGCCGAGGCTCCCGACGACGCCTACGCGCACCTGCTGCTGGGCCGCACCCTGCAGCGGGCCGGCCGGGCCGACGAGGCGCGCGGCCCCCTTCGCCTGGCGGAGCTGCTCGGTGGCTACGGCACCGCAGCCGGCCCCGCGGCCCAAAGGTCGCCGAGCGAGGGCTTCTGAGGGGCCCGCGCTCTGCTCAACAAGAGAAAACCTCCCCTTCGAGAAGATTGAATACCCTTGCGAAGGGGAGGTTTCTCGGGTGACCCGGAAATCCCGGGGCGGGTGAGACGTCGTCAGGCGCTCGGGTGCGTCATGTCGGCCGGGACCACCCAGGCGTCGAAGTCCTCGCCCGAGATGTCACCGGAGGCGACGGCCGCCTCGCGCAGGCTCGTGCCCTCCTTGTGCGCCTTCTTGGCGATCGCCGCGGCCTTGTCGTAGCCGATGTGGCGGTTGAGAGCGGTGACGAGCATGAGGTTGCGCGAGAGGTTCTCGTCGATCTTCTCGCGGACCGGCTCGATGCCGACGGCACAGTTGGTGTCGAAGGAGACGCAGGCGTCGGAGATCAGCCGGATCGACTCGATGACGGCGTGCGCCATGACCGGCTTGTAGACGTTGAGCTGGAAGTTGCCCTGGCTGCCGGCGAAGCCGACCGTCGCGTCGTTGCCGAAGACCCGGGTGGCGACCATCGTCATCGCCTCGGCCTGGGTGGGGTTGACCTTGCCCGGCATGATCGACGAGCCCGGCTCGTTCTCCGGGATCGCGAGCTCGCCGATGCCGTTGCGGGGGCCGGAGGCGTACCAGCGCACGTCGTTGGCGATCTTCATCAGGGCGCCGGCGAGGGTGCGAAGGGAGCCGCTCACCTCGACGAGCGCGTCGTGGGCCGAGAGGCTGGCGAAGAGGTTGGGGGCCTGGACGAAGTCGTAGCCGGCCTCGGCGCTGATCTTCGCGGCACACAGCTTTCCGAACTCGGGGTGGGCGTTCAGGCCCGTGCCGACGGCGGTGCCGCCGATGGCCAGCTCGCGGGCGCGCTCGTCGGCGTGCTTGACGGCGTCGAGGGCGAAGTCGATCTGGGCGACCCAGCCGTCGATGACCTGGCCGAGGGTGACCGGGGTGGCGTCCTGCAGGTGGGTGCGGCCGACCATGACGATGTCGGCGTACTCCTTCGCCTTGGCCGCGAGGGTCTCGCGCAGCTGCGTGACGGAGGGGTAGAGGCGCTCGGCGAGGTCGAGGACGATCGCGATGTGCATCGCGGTGGGGAAGGTGTCGTTGCTCGACTGGCCGCGGTTGACGTGGTCGTTGGGGTGGACCGGGGTCTTGGAGCCCATCTCGCCGCCGGCGATCTCGATGCCGCGGTTGGAGATGACCTCGTTGGAGTTCATGTTGGACTGCGTGCCCGAGCCGGTCTGGAAGACGACGAGCGGGAAGTGCTCGTCGAGGTCGCCGGCGATGACCTCGTCGGCGGCCCGGGTCACGAGGTCGGCGACGTCCTGCGGCAGCTCGCCGAGCTCCGCATTGGCCAGGGCGGCGGACTTCTTGAGGATGCCGAGGGCGCGGATCATCGAGCGGCCCCAGACGAAGGTGTCGCGACCGATGTCGAAGTTGCCGAGCGAGCGCTGGGTCTGCGCCCCCCAGTACTTGTCCGCGGCCACCTCGATGGTGCCCATGCTGTCCTTCTCCGCACGCGTCTGAGTCATGAGGGCAACGCTACTCGGCAGCGATCGACGGCCCGCGCAATACCCCGGAAACATCCGCGCAGCAGTCGGGAAACCCTTGCGGCGCACCATCTCTCGCATGCAGCGCCACACCCGCACCGTCCGCCGCCTGACCGCCCCCGAGCTCACCCGCCCCGCGCAGGGTCCGCGCATCGTCGCCTACCGGTGCGGTGTGCACGAGACCTTCCGGATCCTGTGGCCGGAGGTCGACGCGCCTCTGGTCCACCCGTGCCCGGAGTGCGCTGGCTCCTCCCTTCGCCTCATCGGTATCCGCCCCGACGCGGCCTGACGAAGGGGAGTCAGGTCACCGAGCGCAGTATGCGGGTGCCGGTGCCGCGCGCCTCGAGGCCGGCGAGCGCGGAGTCGAGGTCGGGCGCGACGACGACGTCGTCGAGGCTCGCCTGCGACATGAAGCCGGCCTGCGAGATGCCGCGAAGGGAGTCGAGCAGCGGGGTCCAGAAGCCGTCGGCGTCGAGGAAGCCGACCGGCTTGTCGAGCAGGCCGATCTGCCGCCAGGTCCACACCTCGAAGACCTCCTCGAGCGTGCCCATGCCGCCCGGCAGCGCGAGGAAGGCGCTCGTCAGGTCTGCCATGAGCGCCTTGCGCTCGTGCATCGTCTCGACGACGTGCACCTCGGTGAGGTCGTCGCGGCCCCACTCCCGCTCGATCATGAAGGTGGGGATGACGCCGACGACCTCGCCCCCTTCGTCCAGCGCACCCTGGGCGAGGGCGCCCATCAGGCCGCCACCGCCCGCGCCGTAGACGACCCCGATCCCGCGCCGGGCGAGGTCGCGTCCGACGGAGTGGGCCAGCTCGACCCACCTCAGGTCGTGGCCGGGGGTCGATCCGCAAAAGACCGTCAGTCGCTCGATCACGGCCTCGACCCTATGCGCGCACCCACCGGCGCCGGGCATCTCCCCTCACCGGGCGACGAGCCGGCGCAGCGCGAGGGACGCGATCGGGGCGTACGAGAGCGCCAGCAGTCGCGGCGCCGCGATCTCGACCCACGCACTGCTGCCCTCCGGGTGCGCGTCGACCCCGTGCCGCATGCGGATCGCGACCGGCCCGATCCTCGGACACCACCCCCAGCGCCTCGCCTGGTCGTCCACCGCTTCCACGACGAAGGGGACGTCCAGACCCAGCGGTCCGCGCACCGTTCCCCGTCCACCGGCTCGGATCCGGCTGGGCGGGTGCTCCACCGCCCTAATCTGCGGCGCCCACCCGGACCAGAGGCCGGGCGTGGTGTACCGCAGCCACACCTCGTCGACGTCCGCCGGCCCGGCGGCGACCACGCGAAGGGGGGTGCGCGCCGGCGTCATCGCCGCGCGGCCGTGCGAGAGGTCATGCGTCGACGATACGGGCCACGCCGGTGCCGGCGGACCACGTCGACGTGGTTGTCTGTGCGACATGCAACGGCGCTGGTACCTGCTCGTCACGCTGACCCTGGCCAACATCGTCAACTTCTACGACCGAACGATCCCGGCGGTCATCGTCGAGCCACTCAAGGACGAGTTCGGGTTGAGCGACACCCTCATCGGAGTGCTCGGCGGGTCCTTCACCGTCGTCTACGCGATCGCCGGGGTGCTCCTCGGGCGCCTCGCCGACCGGGTCCCGCGCCGCTACGTCATGGCCGGCGGGCTGGTCGTGTGGAGCCTGTTCACGGGCGCGAGCGGCTTCGTCCAGGGCTTCCTGTTCCTCTTCCTCTTCCGCCTCGGCGTCGGGATCGGTGAGGCGAGCTACGGGCCGGCGTCCAACGCGCTGCTCATCGACGCCTACGAGCCCAAGCGGCGCAGCCGCGCCATCAGCATCGTCTCGCTCGGCATCCCCATCGGGCTGCTCCTCGCCTTCCTCACCGTCGGCGTCATCGTCGAGTCGACCGGGACCTGGCGGGCTCCCTTCGTCATCGCGGCGGTGCCCGGACTCCTGCTCGCCGTCGCCATGCTCTTCGTCAAGGAACCTCCCCGCGGGGCCTCCGACACCGTCGAGCTGCACACCGCCGACGAGCAGACCCATCCGTATCGCGCGGTGCTGCGGATCCGCACCATCACCTGGCTCATGGTCGCCGGCATCGGACTGCAGATCCCGACCTACGGCGTCGCGACCTTCATCGTCCCGCTGCTGCAGCGCTACTTCGGACTGTCGATCGGCACCGCGTCGATCGGGGCCGGCGTGGTCCTCGGGCTCGCCGGCATCGTCGGCCTGCTCCTCGGCGGGCGTCTGGCCGACCGCGCCTCCGACCGGCACCCGTCAGGACGGCTCGTCGTCGCGGCAGCCGGTTTCGCCGCCGCGATCCCCCTGACCCTCGCCGCGCTGCTGCTCGGCCCAGGCCGTGCCGTCGCCTTCGTCGCGCTCTTCGCCATCGGCTGGACGGGCACCCAGTTCCTCTCCGCCGCAGCGTCGCCCGCGATCGCCGACGTCACCCCGCCCACCATGCGGGCGACCGCGATCGCGGTGTACTTCGCGTCCTTCAACCTCGTCGGCGCGACGATCGGACCGATCCTCGTCGGGGCCCTGTCGGACGCTCTCGCCACCCCGGTCGGCGGGCTGAGCGCGACGCCGTCGGGCTGCACCGGGCCTTGCTCGTCATCCTCCCGATCGGCTGGTCATCGCCGTCCTCGGCTCCTGGCGGGCCAGTCGCGCCCTCCCCGCCGACCGGGAGGCGATGACGCCCTTCGAGACGGCTCGTCCCTCGCCTCCTCAGGGACCGGGCCGGGTCACCCCCGCAGCGTGACCACGGCCAGCAGGCGGGTGAGCCGCTGCGCCATCTGCTCCGCGGTGTGGTCGTCGTGCTCCTGCCACCACGCGACCGCGGCCTCGACGATCGACTCCCAGATGTGGTCGAGCAGGTCGTGGTCGAGCGGGTCGGCGAGCCCGGCCGCTTCGAGGACGTCTCGGGTGCCGACGGTCCCCATCGAGTGCAGCTGTGCGCGGTAGCCCTGTGCCAGCTCGGCAGCCGCCGACCCCTCGGGCAGGGTCTCGTCCTTGACGAGCGCCCACGCATAGCGGTGCTCGGCCATCGCCGAGAAGATCGCGGTGAAGGTGTCGAGGGCGCGCTCACCGGGATCGGTCGCCGTCTGGGCCTGGGCGATCGTGGCGACGAGGCGCGGTCCGACCTCCTCGAGGCAGGCCTGCGCGAGGTCGGCCTTGGACCCGAAGACGTTGTGCACCATGGCCTTCGAGACACCGGCGCGCGCGGCGACGTCGGCCATCGAGGCGCGGGCATAGCCCTGGCTTCCCAGCTCCTCGACGGCCTCGTGCACGAGCTGCTGCCTGCGCTCGGCGCGGGCCACGCCCTTCGTCCCGATGCCACTCACGGGTGCCTCCTCTGTGATGGGCACATCTTGTCAGGCACGACAACTGACTCTATGGTCAGTTGAGCTCGTCCCCGGCAAAGGAGCCCCCATGGCACGCCCTGACCTGACCGTCCTCGCGATCCCTGCCTTCGTGGGCGCCATGGGTGCGGAGTACTGGTGGATGCACCACAAGCGCCCGGCCGCACCCGACGAGGACCGGTCAGGGGACTACGAGCTCAACGACACCATCGCCAGCCTCAGCATGGGGATCGGCAGTCTCATCGCCCCCTTCGTCACGGGACCGCTCGTGCGTCGTCTGGCGCCCGGGACCACGCGGGCGGGCACCGCGCTCATGGCCGTCGGCGCCGCGGCGGCCGTCGTGACGACCGTCGGAGACGTGCTGCGCCAGCGCCGCGCCCACGGGGGCGAGCTGCCCGAGGCCGGCACCCTCCCCTCGGACGCCCCGCAGCCGACGACCGTCCGCTCGCGCGTCGACGCCCTCGGCCTGCTCACCTCGGGCTCCGCCGTCGCCGCCGTCGGCTCGACCGCGGTCGCCGCGGCCTCGGTGTGGGCGCTGCAGACCTCCGCGACGCGGCTCGCCGCGATCAGTCCCTTCCGCCAGCGTACGGGGGCCGTCCCCTACCTGCTCGCCATCGCCGGCTGGGACTTCATCTACTACTGGAACCACCGCACGGCCCACGAGTCGCGCTGGATGTGGGCTGTGCACGTCGTCCACCACAGCAGCGAGCGCTACAACCTCTCGACGGCGCTGCGGCAGCCGGTCGCCGACGGCTTCACCCTGTCGGCGCCCTATGGAGTGCTCGCGCTGCTCGGGATCCCGCCGCGCTACATCGAGGACGCACGGGCGCTCAACCTCATCTACCAGTTCTGGATCCACACCGAGGCCGTGCGCTCCATCGGCTGGCTGGAGAAGGTGCTCAACACCCCGAGCCACCACCGGGCCCACCACGGCAGCCAGCGGCAGTACCTCGACATCAACCACGGCTCGATCCTCATCCTGTGGGACAAGCTCTTCGGCACCTTCGAGCCGGAGGTCGAGCGGGTGCGCTACGGCCTGACCCGCAACATCGACAGCTTCAACCTCGGCACGATCGCCACCCACGAGTGGCGCGACATCGCCAAGGACATCGCGACGGCGCCGACCTGGTCGGACCGCTTCGGTTTCCTCCTGCGCGGTCCCGGGTGGGCCTACGAGCGAAGGGAGCAGCTCGCCCCTCCGTCGGGCGCCCCGGTCGCCGCCGAGCACGTCTCGGAGCCGGTCTCGGGCTGAGCGTCAGTCGATCGACTGGCCGAGCACCCCGAGCAGCCGGTCGAGCAGCGCCTCGTCCCCCTCCATCTCGACCGGGTGGGCCGGCCCGCGGTGCCACAGCCACAGGTCGAGAGCCGCAGCGTCGGCGGTGATCGTCACGTCGGCCTCGGCATGCCCGTGGACGGAGCGGTCGAGCACCTGCAGCTCGGTCTGGTCGATCTCGTCACCGGTGCGCGGGTTGCGGCCAGTCACCCGGCCGAGGCCGACGAGGACGCGGTGGCCGGTGTCGGCCGCGTGGACGAGGACCCGCGACCCATCGTGCTCCCAGCCGGCCCAGCCGGGCAGGTTGCCGTACATCCACTCGAGGCACTCGAGCACCCCGTCGCTCGCCAGCTGCGGGTCGAGCGGCGTCACCTCGCCGACCGTCAGCTCGGCGTCGACGCGGTGGATCAGCGCCTCGTGGGCCTGGCGTCGGACGGTGAAACCGACCGTGTGCAGCGCCGGGTCGCCGACCCACGACCACGCGGCGTCGGCCGGGTCGGCATTGCGCAGGCCGAGCATGAGCTGCTCGTGGGCGTGGTCGAGGTGGGCGAGCAGCCCGGCCCGGTCGGCGGGCCGCTCCGGCTCCTCGTAGGCCTCCGGCACCTCGGGACGGTGCGCGATGACCCAGGCCCAGAAGTCCTGCACCTCTCCCCCGAGGTGCCACAGCAGGTCGTCGGCGGTCCAGTCGGGGCAGGTCGGCACCCGCAGGCCCGGGTCGGCGTCGGCGAGGCACTCGCGGAAGCGGCGGGTCTCCCGCTCGATGGCGGCGAGGTAGGTGTCCACGGGGAGCCCGGCGGCCCGGGGGTCAGGTGTCATGGGTGGAGACTTCCCCCCTTCGCCCGCCTCGGCAAGCGAGTTGTCGGCGCGCCGGTGGACGATGTCCTCGTGACGACCACCGTCTTCTTCCATGCCCACCCCGACGACGAGGCCAGCGGGACCTCCGGGTCGATGGCCCTCACCTCCCGCGCCGGCGGCCGGGTGGTCGTCGCCTACGCCACCGGCGGCGAGCACGGCAGCGTCCCCGACGACCTGGACGAAGGGAGGACCCTCGCCGACCATCGTCGGCAGGAGGCCGAGGCCTCGGCGGCCGTCACGGGCACCGCCCGCGTCGCCTGGCTCGGCTACGTCGACTCCGGCATGACCGGCTGGGAGCACAACGCCTGGGACGGGTCCTTCCACGGCGCCGACCTCGACGAGGCCGCCGGCCGCCTGGCCGCGATCCTCGACGAGGAGGACGCGGACATCCTCGTCGGCTACGACTGGCACGGCGGCTACGGCCACCCCGACCACGTCAAGGTGCACCACGTCGCCCACCGCGCGGCCGAGCTGGCGACCCGGCGCCCCCGCGTGCTGGAGAACACGATGAACCGCGACCGCATGCGCGAGCAGGTCGAGCAGGCGAAGGCGATGGGCATCGACCCCGGCTTCTCCCCCGATGACCCGATGGACGACGGCAACCCGATGGGCCTGCCGCAGAGCGAGATCCACCACGCCGTCGACGTCACCGAGGTCATCGACGTCAAGCGCGCAGCCCTCGCCTGCCACTCCTCGCAGGGTGACGTGCAGCAGATGCTGCAGATGCCGCCCGAGGTCTTCGCCGCGGCCTTCGGCGTCGAGCACTACGCGGAGCCCGGGCGCCCCGAGGGGATGAGCAGCGCGCTCCCCTTCGTCTGAGCGGGCACCATGGGGGGCGGCGCCACCTCGACCCCGACCTCGGAGACCTCGATGACGAGCACGACACCCCCTTCGGACCGGCAGGACGCGGCGGTCGCAGACCTGGCGAAGCGTCTGGGCATCGACCCGGCCGACGTCGAGCTGGTGTCACATGACGTGGTGACCTGGCGCGACAGCGGCCTCGGCTGCCCCGAGCCGGGGCGGGTCTACGGCCAGACCCTCGTCGAGGGACACCGGATCGTGCTTCGAGCGCAGGGTCGCGAGTACACGTACCACTCGGGTGGGAGCACGGCGCCCTTCCTCTGCGAGAACCCGCAGGAGCCCGCCGCCACCTCCTAGCCCCGGGCGAAGGGGGATCCGCCGGCGTTCCCGAGGAGCGAACGGAGGGTAGGCGAGCCTCACCTGCATGGCCTAGCGTGCCGTCATGGGCAAGAAGGTCAAGATCGGGAAGATCAAGGTCAAGGAGAAGTGCTGCGTCAGCAAGAAGCGCTGCAGCTCCTGCCCGATCCGCCTGCTCAAGGAGGGTCGCCTGCCCGACGGCTATGCGGTCCACAAGCGCCGGCTCGTCACCGCCAAGGCCAAGGACAGGCTGCGCAAGGCCGCCTGACCCGCCCGCAGACGGTCACGAAGGGTCGGCTGTCCTTGCTGGCGGCGGTCACGACGGGCCGCCTATTTTCGGGCGTGACCGCCTCTCCCTTCGCCGCCCAGCTCACCACCCAGATCGGGGAGGAGTTCGCCGCCCACCAGCAGTACCTCGCCGTCGCGGCCCACTACGAGTCGCTGACCCTGCCCCAGCTCGCGGGCTTCTTCTACCGGCAGGCGGCCGAGGAGAGCGGCCACGCGAAGATGATGATCCAGTACCTGCTCGACACCGACCAGCCGGTGCACCTGCCGGCGATCGAGGCGCCGGTCAGCACCTTCGAGGGGATCGTCGCGCCGGTCGAGCTGGCCGTCGAGCAGGAGAAGCGGGTCACCGAGCAGATCCACGCCCTGACGCGGACGGCCCGCGAGGACAACGACTTCGCGGCCGAGCAGTTCATGCAGTGGTTCATCAAGGAGCAGGTCGAGGAGGTCGCCACGATGCAGGACCTGCTCGCCGTGGTCCGCCGCAGCGAGGACGACCTCAACGCCATCGAGGCCTACGTCGAGCGCGACCTCGCCGCGACCGGCCCCGACGCGGCCGCTCCCAAGCAGGCCGGCGCCTGATCCCCCTTCGCCCCGGTCAGGGCTGACGGGGGCGCACCCGCACCCGGCCGTCGACCACCTCGAAGACCACGTCGGCCAGCGACGACACGACGAGGTCGGCGCCACCGAGTTCCTCGGGGGTGCTCGTCGTCGTCACCGCGAGCACCGCGCAGCCCGCCGACCGGGCCGCCGCGACCCCGCTCGGGGCGTCCTCGCAGACCAGGCAGTCCGCCGGGTCGACGCCGAGCCGCTCGGCGGCAAGGAGGAAGGGATCGGGGTGCGGCTTGCCGCGCTCGACGTCGTCGAAGGTCACGACCTGCTCGATGCCGATGCCCGCCGCCGCCAGCCGGACCCGGGCCAGCTCACGAGTCGCCGAGGTGACGACCGCGGCGGGTGCGTCGCCGATCGCCGCGATGGCGTCGAGCACGCCGGGCAGGGCGACGACGCCCTCGACGTCGTCGACCTCGAGCTGCTCGATCCGCGCGAAGGCCGTCTGCGGGTCCAGGTGCGGCGCGACCGACGCGATGATCGCCGGCGCCGGCATCCCGTGGTGACCGACGAGCGTCCGCGGGTCGATGTCGTGCTCCACCGCCCACCGCACCCACGACCGCTCCACCGAGCCCGTCGAGTCGACGAGGGTGCCGTCGTTGTCGAAGAGGACGGCGGCGAAGGTGCGGTCGGCGAGGCTCATGCCCCGACCCTAGGCGCCACCGGTGGTCTGGGTCCCAGGTCCGCGTAGGCGGTGCGAGCGCCAGCGAGCCTCGAGACCCCGCTTCCGCCTCCGGACGCCACGCCAACCCTCCCCGCCGTCCGCTCCGCAGGCATCCCCCTTCGGCCTGCGGCGATCGACTCGGGGCCACGTATCCTCGGACCCCGTGAGTGAGACCCAGGCCGGCAACACGAGCGGCGTCGACCCCGATGACCTGGCGACCACCCTTCGCGTCCTCGGGATGCTCCACGAGCTGCCGCCGGGCCACGAGGACATCGCGACGGTCAAGCGGGCCGCGGGCACGATGTACAACCGGGTGAAGAAGGCGCGTCGCCGCGAGGCCCGGCAGGCCGAGCGCGGGCCCAAGATGGCGCACGACCAGGCGATCCTCGACCAGACCGCGACCGGGTCGCCGATGCGCATCGACGACGAGACGAAGGGGATCCCGCTCGCCGCGTCGAGCGAGAGCCGATTCGTCGGCGAGCTGCAGATCCCCCGCGGCTGCTACATCTGCCACGCCGACTACACGCTCGTCGATGCCTTCTACCACTGGCTGTGCCCGGACTGCGCGGCGATGAGCCACGAGCGCCGCGACCAGGGCACCGACCTGCGCGGACGGCGGGCGCTGCTCACCGGCGGCCGGGCGAAGATCGGCATGTACATCGCCCTGCGGCTGCTGCGTGACGGCGCCGACCTGACGATCACCACCCGCTTCCCCCGGGACGCGGCGCGGCGCTTCGCCGAGCTCGCCGACTCGCCGGAGTGGATCGACCGGCTGACGATCGTCGGCATCGACCTGCGCGACCCGACCCAGGTGGTTGCCCTGACCGACGAGGTCGCGGCCGCCGGGCCGCTCGACATCCTCATCAACAACGCCTGCCAGACGGTGCGGCGCTCCCCCGGCGCCTACAGCCAGCTCGTCGACGGCGAGTCGCAGCCGCTCGAGATCGACGGGCCGACGCCGACGATGATCTCCTTCGACCGGGTGAGCGAGGCCCACCCCGCGGCGCTCGTCGGCTCCCTCGGCGAGCACCCGGTGCCCCACGCCGACGCGGCCGCCGTGCGCACCGCTGCCGACATGACCCGGCTGGCCCTCACCGCCGGCAGCGCGAGCCTGGAGGCCCACCTCGCCGGCACGGCCGTCGACGCCGGCGGGCTGCTGCCCGACGTCGTGACGACGAACTCGTGGAAGCAGACCGTCGACGAGGTCGACCCGCTCGAGCTCCTCGAGGTGCAGATGTGCAACTCGGTCGCGCCCTTCCTGCTCGTCTCCCGGCTGCGGCCGGCCATGCGCGCGGCCGTCGAGCGCCGCCGCGAGGTCGTCGGCGACGCCGCCCGCGGCCACGTCGTCAACGTCTCGGCGATGGAGGGGCAGTTCTCGCGCCGCTACAAGGGCGCCGGCCACCCGCACACCAACATGGCCAAGGCCGCGCTCAACATGCTCACCCGCACCTCGGCCGGGGAGATGTTCGAGACCGACCGGATCCTCATGACGGCCGTCGACACCGGCTGGATCACCGACGAGCGCCCGCACCACGAAAAGCTCGACATCGCCGCCCAGGGCTGGCACGCCCCGCTCGACCTCGTCGACGGCGCCGCCCGTGTCTACGACCCGATCGTCCGCGGCGAGCGCGGCGAGGACCTCTACGGCGTCTTCCTGAAGAACTTCGAGCCCTACGCCTGGTAGGCGGGCTGGCGTCCCTTCGAGACGGTCGCTGAGCGACCGCCCACGCGGAACGTGGGACCCACTCAGGGACCGGGGTAGGCAGAGCGCGGCCATTCGAAGAAGAAGCGCCCGGTCGAGCGAGCGTTTCTTCTTCGACCCAGGCGCCGAGGCGAGCGGACGGCGACGTGGGTTGGCGTGGCGTCAAGCCGAAGTCGAGAACGACAAGGCGACCACACGACGACGAAGGACTTCGGCAGCGCGCCAACCCACCTCGCCGGGAGCGTCCCTTCGGCGGGCGCAGCCGTCCCCCTTCGCCCGGAGGCGGGTCTCGAGGCTCGTCGCAGAGCTCCGCCCACGCGGAGCGTGGGACCCAGCACCTCGACCAACGTGTAGTGACTAGGAAGCGCTACGGTGATCCAGAGCACGTCTTCTCGCGAAGGGAGTGGCAGCGATGGCACCGAAGGACTCGACCTTCCTCGGCTGGCCCGTCCTGCGGCAGCTGGCCTCGGGCGACTTCCTCGGCCGCGGCGCCGCGGTCACCTCGCGGCGCACCCGTGAGACCGAGCCGCGCACGTCGAGCGCCGACCGCGTCGTGCAGAGCGTGTGCCCCTACTGCGCCGTCGGCTGCGGCCAGCGGGTCTTCGTCAAGGACGAGCAGGTCGTCCAGATCGAGGGCGACCCGGACTCGCCGGTGAGCCGAGGGCGCTTGTGCCCCAAGGGTGCTGCGAGCGAGCAGCTGGTCAACTCGCCGACCCGGCAGACCCACGTGCTCTACCGCGCGCCGGGCGCCACGGACTTCCAGCGGATCGAGCTCGACGAGGCCATCGACATGGTCGCCGACCGCTTCCTCGCCTCGCGCGCCGCGAAGTGGCAGGACCACGACGAGCACGGCCGCCCCCTTCGTCGCACGATGGGCATCGCCTCGCTCGGGGGAGCCACCCTCGACAACGAGGAGAACTACCTCATCAAGAAGCTCTTCACGGCGGCCGGCGCGATCCAGATCGAGAACCAGGCGCGTATTTGACACTCCGCCACGGTTCCCAGTCTGGGAGCCTCCTTCGGGCGCGGCGGCGCCACCCAGTCCCTGCAGGACATGGCCAACGCGGACTGCATCATCATCCAGGGCTCCAACATGGCCGAGTGCCATCCGGTGGGCTTCCAGTGGGTCTCCGAAGCCAAGGCCCGCGGTGCGCGGGTCATCCACATCGACCCGCGATTCACCCGCACCTCCGCGATCGCTGACACCCACGTCGCGATCCGGGCGGGCACCGACGTCGTCCTGCTCGGCGCGCTCATCAAGCACGTCATCGACAACGACCTCTTCTTCCGTGACTACGTCGTGGCCTACACCAATGCCGCGACCCTCGTCGGCGAGGACTTCGTCGACACCGAGGACCTCGACGGCGTCTTCTCCGGCTACGACGAGCAGTCCGGCACCTATGACATGAGCTCGTGGGCCTATGCCGAGCGCGAGGACGGCGAAGGGAGCGACTCCGGCGACGACGAGGTCGGCGGCCCGAGCGGTGGTCACGAGCACGGAGCGCACAAGAGCGCCCGCGCCGCGGGCGACCAGCACGGCGCGGCGGGCCCGGCCCTCGAGCACGCCCGGGTGATTCGTGACGAATCCCTGCAGCACCCGCGCTCGGTCTTCCAGGTGCTCAAGCGGCACTACGCGCGCTACACGCCCGAGATGGTCGAGGAGGTGTGCGGCATCCCGCAGTGGCAGTTCCGCGAGATCGCCGACGCGCTGACGAGCAACTCCGGCCGCGAGCGCACGACCTGCTTCGCCTACGCCCTGGGGTGGACCCAGCACAGCCTCGGCGCGCAGTTCATCCGCACCGCCGCGATCCTCCAGCTGCTCATGGGCAATGTCGGCCGACCGGGCAGCGGCATCATGGCGCTGCGCGGGCACGCGAGCATCCAGGGCTCGACCGACATCCCGACCCTCTTCAACCTCCTGCCCGGCTACCTGCCGATGCCGGTGGTCGGCAAGCACGACACCCTCGAGCAGTACCTCGAGACGATCTCCTCGCCGCTGCAGAAGGGCTTCTGGACCGAGGCGCCGGCCTACACCGCGAGCCTGATGAAGGCGTGGTTCGGCGACGCGGCGACCCAGGACAACGACTTCTGCTTCGACTACCTGCCACGTCTGACGGGCGCCCACGGCACCTACCAGACGGTGATGTCGATGCTCGAGGACGAGGTCGAGGGCTACTTCGTGCTCGGGCAGAACCCTGCGGTCGGCTCGGCCCACGGCAAGATGCAGCGGCTGGCGATGACGCACCTCAAGTGGGTCGTCGTCCGCGACTTCCAGCTCATCGAGTCGGCGACCTTCTGGAAGGACTCCCCCGAGATCGCCAGCGGCGAGCTCAAGACCGAGGACATCGACACCGAGGTCTTCTTCTTCCCCGCGGCCAACCACGTGGAGAAGTCGGGCACCTTCACCCAGACCCAGCGGATGCTCCAGTGGCACCACCAGGCCGTGCAGCCGCCCAACGACGCGCAGAGCGAGCTCGAGTTCTTCCACGAGCTCGGCGTGCGCATCCGCGAGCGGCTCGCCGACTCGACCGACGAGCGCGACCGGCCGCTGCTCGACCTGACGTGGGACTACCCGAAGGACGCGCACGGCGAGACCGACGCCGAGGCGGTGCTGCGGGAGATCAACGGCTACCACGTGAGCGGTGAGAAGGCCGGGCAGCTGCTCGACAAGTTCGCCGACATGAAGGCCGACGGCTCGACCTCGGGCGGCTGCTGGATCTACACCGGCGTCTACGCCGGTGGGGTCAACAAGTCGGCCAACCGCGTGCCGGGTCAGGAGCAGGACGAGACCGCCGCCGAGTGGGGCTGGGCCTGGCCGATGAACCGGCGCATCCTCTACAACCGCGCCTCCGCCGACCCGCAGGGGCGGCCGTGGAGCGAGCGCAAGAAGTACGTCTGGTGGGACGCGGACGCGAAGAAGTGGACGGGCAAGGACGTCCCCGACTTCCCCGTGGACCGCGACCCGTCCTTCCGGCCCGACCCTGACATCGGCGGGCCGGCAGCCATCGCCGGTGACGACCCCTTCATCATGCAGGCGGACGGCAAGGGCTGGCTCTTCGCGCCCAAGGGCATGGTGGACGGTCCGCTCCCTTCGCACTACGAGGCGCAGGAGTCGCCCGTCGCCAACCCGGTCTACGGGCAGCAGCGCAACCCGGCCCGGCTGGTCTACCCGCGCAAGGACAACCTGTGGAGCCCGTCCGGGGACGAGCCGGGGTCGGACGTCTACCCCTTCGTCTTCACGACCTATCGGCTCACCGAGCACCACACGGCCGGCGGCATGAGCCGGTGGCTGCCCTACCTGTCGGAGCTGCAGCCCGAGATGTTCTGCGAGGTCTCGCCCGAGCTCGCCGAGCAGCAGGGCCTCGTCAACGGCGAGTGGGCGACGCTCATCTCGGCGCGCAGCGCCATCGAGGCACGCGTGCTCGTCACCGAGCGGATGACGCCGCTCACGATCAAGGGCCGCACGATCCACCAGATCGGTCTGCCCTACCACTGGGGCGTCGGCCGCGATGCCGTCGTCGAGGGCGACGGGGCCAACGACCTGCTCGGCCTGGCACTCGACCCCAACGTCCAGATCCAGGAGTCGAAGGTCGGCTCCTGCGACATCCGCCCCGGTCGCCGGCCTCGGGGCGAGGAGCTGCTGCGCCTCGTCGCGGAGTACCAGTCGCGCTCGGGCACGACCGTCGAGACCGGCAACCAGCACCGCGACGAGCCCCACGACGAAGGGAGGCCGTGATGGGTTATCTCTCCCGGCAGCTGTCGGGCGTCACCGAGCCCGCCCGCGACGCGGGGTGGCAGGAGGCGCCCGAACGCAAGGGCTTCTTCACCGACACCTCCATCTGCATCGGCTGCAAGGCCTGCGAGGTCGCGTGCAAGGAGTGGAACGGCATCCCCCTCGACGGCCTCGCCATCACGGGCAACAGCTACGACAACACCGGTGACCTCGGCGCGAGCACGTGGCGGCACGTCGCCTTCGTCGAGCAGAGCCGCGAGCGCATCGAGGCCGCCCGCGAGTCCGGGCGGCGGCTCGTCGACCTGGGCATGCCGGCCGTCGGTGAGCCGCCCACGCCAGCCCCCGACGGGCGGCGCACCCGCCGGCTACGGCACCCTCCCCGCGCCGATCGAGGGACACGGACCGGCGCTGACCGACATGCTCGCCGAGAAGGCCGACGTCGAGGCCGGCGGCACCGGGCACCTCGGTGTGACCGTCGACGGCGTGCCGATCGTCGGGTCCGTGCCGGAGTTTCGCTGGCTGATGTCCTCCGACGTGTGCAAGCACTGCACCCACGCCGGCTGCCTCGACGTGTGCCCGACGGGTGCGCTCTTCCGCAGCGAGCACGGCACGGTCGTCGTCCAGGCCGATGTCTGCAACGGCTGCGGCTACTGCGTCGGCGCGTGCCCCTTCGGCGTCATCGAGCGGCGCAACGACGCGAGCGTCTCGGTGCGCGCCGACGACCACGTGCCCAATGTCGGTGTCGCGCAGAAGTGCACGCTCTGCTACGACCGCCTCTCCCACGACCAGACGCCCGCGTGCGCGCAGACCTGCCCGACGACGTCGATCAAGTTCGGCACCCACGACGACATGGTCGCCACGGCCCGGGACCGCGTCGCCCAGCTGCACGAGCAGGGCTTCACCGAGGCGCGCCTCTACGGGGCCAACGAGCACGACGGCGTCGGCGGCACCGGCTCGGTCTTCCTCCTGCTCGACGAGCCCGAGGTCTACGGCCTGCCGCCGGACCCCGAGGCCCCGACGAAGCGACTGCCCGAGATGTTCCGCGCCGCCGGCCTCGCCGGGGTCGGCCTGCTCGGCGCCGTCGCAGTCTCCTTCCTCGGGAGCCGGACGTGACGACCTCTCCCTTCGACAGCTACCGACCGCCCGAGGAGGGTGGCCGCCGACGCCGCCGTGACCGCGCGAAGGGGGCTGCCGGCACCGCTCGCAGCTGGCTCACCCGCGAGGGCGGCGGCCGACGCGAGGCGCCCGCGGTTCCGGACGCGGAGTTCAGCAGCTACTACGGCCAGGCGATCGTCAAGCCGGTGCCGTGGGACCACAAGATCTCGGCCTACCTCTTCGTCGGCGGCATCGCCGGTGTCTCGGGCATCGTTCAGGCGGGTGCAGCGGCGACGGGCAACTCTGTGCTGCAACGCAACTCGCGCCTGACGGCGATGGCGGCCGTGGGCCTCAGCGGCATCGCGCTCGTCGCCGACCTCGGCCGGCCGGAGCGCTTCCTCAACATGATGCGCACGGTCAAGCTCACCTCGCCGATGTCGGTCGGCACGTGGATCCTGTCCGCCTACGCGGGCTTCGCCGGGGTGACCACGGGCGCCGAGGTGCTGCGCCTGCTGCCCGCCCGCGGTCCGGTCGCCGCACTCACCCGCGTCACCGACGCCCTCGGCACCCCCTCGACGATCGGTCAGGCGGCCTTCGGTGCGCCGCTCGCGGCCTACACGGCCGTGCTGCTCGCCGACACCGCGCACCCGGTGTGGCACGAGAGCCGGAGGGAGCTCCCCTTCGTCTTCGTCGGGTCGGCCGCGCTGGCCGCAGGCGGCGTGCAGATGGTGCTCACCCCCACCACCCTCGCCGGACCGGTGCGACGCCTGGCGCTGCTCGGTGTCGGCACCGAGCTGCTCGCGATGCACCGTCTCGAGGAGCACCTCACCGGCCTCGGCATCGACGAGCCGGTGCGCACGGGCACTGCGGGCGGTCGCCTACGCCTGGCCCGCGCCCTCGCCATCGGTGGCGGGCTCGGCACCCTGCTCGCCGGACGCAGCCGCATCGTCGCGGTCGCCTCGGGCACCGCCCTCGCCGCCGCCTCGGCACTGACCCGCATGGGCATCGTCGAAGCGGGCATCGAGTCCGCCAAGGACCCGCGCCACACCGTCCGTGTCCAGCGCGACCGGCTCGAGCGCCGGCGCGAGACGGCGTCGTCGACGACAGCATCGTCACCGTCAGGTAGCACCCCGTCACCATCCGGTGGCACCCGACCAGTGGGAGGTTCCATGAGCACGGCACCCGAGCAGGCCCCGACGTCCGCCGGCGGCAACCGTTGGCTCATCCTCGCGGGCGGTGTCCTCGTCCAGCTGGCGATCGGCGCCGTCTACGCGTGGAGCACCTTCAGCAAGGCGATCCAGGCCGACCCGTCGGCGCTCGAGCTGACCAAGGTGCAGGCGACGATCCCCTTCGAGGTCGCCATCGGCATGATCTTCGTCGGGACCTTCCTCGGTGGACGGATCCAGGACAAGCAGGGGCCACGCCTCGTCGCGCTCGTCGGCGTGACGATCTACTCGATCGGCATCATCCTCGCGAGCTTCGCCCGTGATGCCTCCGACCTGTGGCTGCTCATCCTCGGCTACGGCGTGCTCGGCGGCTTCGGCCTCGGTCTGGCCTACATCGTGCCGATCGCCATGCTGCAGAAGTGGTTCCCTGACAAGCGCGGTCTGATCACCGGCATCGCGGTGGGCGGCTTCGGCTTCGGTGCGGTCATCACCTCGCCGCTCGCGCAGCGGATGATCGACTCGAGCGAGGACTTCCAGCAGTACCCGACGAAGGTCTTCCTCTACCTCGGTATCGCCTACCTCGTCATGGGCCTCATCGGCGCCTCGGTCTTCAAGAACCCCCCGGCCGGCTACACCGTCGGCGGTGCCCCGGCCGCGGCGAAGGGGGATGCCCCCGCCAAGAACGTCGCGGGCAAGGACTTCACCCAGCAGGAGGCCATGCGCACGCCCCAGTGGTACCTGCTGACGCTCATCCTGACGATCTCGGTGACCGCGGGCATCTCGCTCATCTCGGTGGCCGCGGGCACCGCGACCGACGTCGCCGGCATGAGTGCCGCGGCGGCCGCGACCCTCGTCGGCGTCATGGGCCTCTTCAACGGCGGCGGCCGCATCCTCTGGGCGGCGGTCTCGGACAAGATCGGGCGCATGCCGGCCTTCCTCGGCATCCTCGGCCTGCAGGGACTGGCCCTGCTCGCGATCCCGCACGCGGGCTCGGCAGTCGTCTTCTACGTCCTGTGCGCCATCGTCTACACCTGTTACGGCGGCGCCTTCGGCACCCTGCCCTCGACGGCCGGCGACTTCTTCGGCGTGAAGAACTCCGGCGCGATCTACGGCCTGATGCTCATCGGCTGGTCCATCGGTGGCATCGTCGGCCCGCTGCTCATCTCGTGGCTCATCGGCGAGGACCAGCAGTACACGATGGCCTTCACCGTCGTCGGCGTCATCGCCCTCGTCGGCGCGGTCATCCCCTTCATCACCAAGAAGCCGCAGCACGCCTGAGGCAACCGCCCCCCTTCGCATTTCCTTGAGGTCGTCGCACCCCGGGTCGTATTTCCTGAAGGAAATGCGAAAGGGGGGCGCATTGCCGTTGGGCAATGCGGGCGTGAGGGCGCATTGCCGTTGGGCAATGCGGAAGGGGGGCTACTCGCGGACGTCGGCGGGCCCGGTGTGCAGGGGCAGGCCGGCCGCGGCCCAGGCCTCGACCCCGCCGATGACGTCGGTCGCGTCCACCCCGAGGGAGCGAAGGGAGGCCGCGGCCAGCGACGAGCTGTAGCCCTGGCGGCACAGCACGACGACCCGGGTCCCGGGCAGCGCCTCGAGGATGCGGTGCGGGCAGGTCGGGTCGAGCCGCCACTCGAGGACGGTTCGGTCGATGACGAGCGCGCCGGGCAGCTCGCCCTGCCGGGCCCGCTGCGCGGCGGTGCGGGTGTCGACGAGGAGGGCTCCCCCCTTTCGCCGCGTCGTGGGCCTGCTGCGGGGTGAGCCGAGT
>NZ_JBNFOF010000017.1:0-27202 GCF_057364645.1 Janibacter sp. CFPM2_SD2 | reverse complement strand
GCCGGCGGCGCCCGCGCCTTTCGTGCTGCCGAGCGCCGGCAGGCGGGGCGACGGTCATCGAGGTGCGCGCGCAGGACCGACCGGGGCTCCTGCACGACCTCGGCCTCGTCCTCGCGGGGGAGGGGCTCAGCGTCAGGTCGGCGCACATCTCCACGCACGCGGGCCAGACCCTCGACACCTTCTACGTCACCGACCGCGATGGTCGTGAGCTCGGGCCGGCCGCCGTGGCCCGGGCCGTCTCGGCCGTCATCGACGGGTGTGACGGAGACGGTGACGAAGGGAGCGCCGCGGGCAGATAACCTTGGCCGGGTGTTCACCAGCCTGTCCGACCGCCTGACCGCGACCTTCAAGAACCTCCGCGGCAAGGGGCGCCTGTCCGAGTCCGACGTCAACAAGACCGTCCGGGACATCCGGATGGCCCTCATCGACGCCGACGTGGCGCTGCCCGTCGTCAAGGAGTTCACCGCCGCGGTGCGCGAGCGTGCCACCGGCGCGGAGGTGAGCCAGGCCCTCAACCCCGCCCAGCAGGTCATCAAGATCGTCAACGACGAGCTCGTGACGATCCTCGGTGGCAACACCCGCACGATCCAGTTCGCCAAGCGGCCGCCGACGGTCATCATGCTCGCCGGCCTCCAAGGCTCCGGCAAGACGACCTTCGCCGGCAAGCTCGGCGCCTGGCTCAAGGAGCAGGGCCACACCCCGCTCCTCGTCGCGGCCGACCTGCAGCGCCCCAATGCCGTCACCCAGCTCGAGGTGACCGGTCAGCGTGCGGGCGTCCCGGTCTTCGCGCCGGAGCGCGGCAACACCGGCGGCCACGACGCGGTCCTCGAGTCGGGGGAGGGCACCCGCTCCTTCGGTGACCCGGTCTCGGTCAGCCGCGCCGGCATCAGCCACGCGCAGGCCCAGCACCACGACGTCGTCATCGTCGACACCGCCGGCCGTCTCGCCGTCGACGCCGAGCTCATGCAGCAGGCGGCCGACATCCGCGCCGCCGTCGAGCCGGACGAGGTCCTCTTCGTCATCGACTCGATGATCGGCCAGGCGGCCGTCGAGACCGCGCGGGCCTTCGCCGAGGGCGTCGACTTCACCGGTGTCGTCCTGTCGAAGCTCGACGGTGACGCCCGCGGTGGTGCCGCGCTGTCGGTTGCCGGCACGACCGGGCGGCCGATCATGTTCGCCTCCACCGGCGAGCAGACCAAGGACATCGAGGTCTTCCACCCCGACCGCATGGCCGGCCGGATCCTCGACATGGGTGACGTCCTGACGCTCATCGAGCAGGCCGAGCGCGCCTTCGAGCGCGGCGAGGCCGAGGAGATGCAGCGCAAGTTCCTCGCCGAGGAGGACTTCACCTTCGACGACTTCCTCCAGCAGATGTCCGCGATCAAGCGGATGGGCTCGCTGAAGTCGATGCTCAAGATGATGCCGGGTATGGGCCAGATGTCCGCCCAGCTCGACAACCTCGACGAGCGCGAGTTCGACCGGGTCGAGGCGATGGTCCGCTCGATGACCCCCTTCGAGCGCACCCACCCCAAGCAGATCAACGGCTCGCGTCGCTCGCGCATCGCCAAGGGCTCGGGCGTGACCGTCTCCGAGGTCAACCAGCTCCTCGAGCGCTTCACCGAGGCGCAGAAGATGATGAAGCAGCTCGCCCGCGGCGGCGGCATGCCGGGCATGCCCGGTGTCCCCGGCATGGGCGGCGGGCGCAAGAAGCAGACCAAGCAGCCCAAGAAGAAGGGCAAGTCGGGCAACCCCCGCCAAAGCGCGCCCAGCAGGAGCGCGAAGCCGCCGAGAAGGCGGAGGGCGCGGTCCCGCCGGGTCCGCCTTCGGCGGCGGTGCGGCCGGTGGCGGTGCTGCTGGTGGCCAGGGCGGCCTGCCGGCCGACCTCGACCCGAGCCAGCTGCCGAAGGGCTTCGAGAAGTTCCTCGGCGGCGGCAGCTGATCGACCGATGGGTTCGCCGACGCTCCACGCGGTGACCTCGGGGACCTCCGGCCCCCGGGTCGCCTTCTGCCACGGGCTCTTCGGCCAGGGGCGCAACTGGACCCAGATCGCCAAGGGGCTGGCCGACATCAGCCGGCCGACCCTGCTCGACATGCCCGACCACGGACGGTCGCCGTGGACCGAGCGCTTCGACTACCCGACCGCCGCCGACATCGTCGCCGACAACCTGCGGGCGATCGACCCGGACGAGCCGTGGATCGTCGTCGGGCACTCGATGGGCGGCAAGATCGCGATGCTCGTGGCCCTGCGCCACCCCGAGCTCGTCGAGCGGCTGTGCGTCGTCGACATCTCGCCGGCCGCGACGACGAGCTTCAGCGAGTTCGAGACCTACATCGCCGCGATGCAGGCGATGGACCTCGGCAGCATCACCACCCGTGAGCAGGCCGACGCGGCGATGCGCGAGGCCGCGCCCGACCCGGGAGTGCGGGCCTTCCTCCTGCAGAACCTGCGCCGTGAGGGCGAGGGCTGGCGCTGGCAGCCCAACCTCGAGGTGATCGGCCGCGACATCGCCACCATCGGCGGCTGGCCCACCGACGAGGTGGCGGGTCTCGCCCCCTTCGACAAGACGGTGCTGTGGCTCGCCGGCGAGCGCTCCCTCTACGTCACCGACGACGAGCTCGCCGAGATGCGACGGCTCTTCCCCCGGGTGCGGCTCGTGACCGTCAAGGGCGCCGGGCACTGGGTGCACTCCGAGGCGCCCGAGGTGACGCTCCAGTCGCTGCGGGCGCTCATCACCTCGTCACGCTGACGCCGGGGTGTGATGGAGTGGAGGTGTCCGGCGGTCATGCCGGGCACCCCGACCGAGAGGACCCGATAATGTCCCACATCGTCGTCATCGGTGGCCACGGCAAGGTGGCCCTGCTGCTCGCCCCGATCCTCGCCGAGCTCGGGCACTCGGTGACCTCCGTCATCCGCAACCCCGATCACGCCGCCGACGTCGAGGCGGCCGGGGCGACCCCGCACGTCGCCGATGTCGAGATGCTCGACACCGACGGCATCGCTGAGGTCCTCGCGGGCCACGACGCCGTCGTGTGGTCCGCCGGCGCCGGCGGGGGAGACCCCGAGCGCACCCGGGCCGTCGACCAGGACGCGGCGATCCGCTCGATGGAGGCCGCGCGACAGGCCGGCGTGCGGCGCTACGTCATGCTGAGCTACTGCGGCGCCGGGCCCGACCACGGCGTCGACCCGAGCAACCCCTTCCACGCATATGCCGAGGCCAAGGCCGCGGCCGACGAGCACCTGCGCGGCACCGACCTCGACTGGACCGTCCTCGGGCCGAGCAGCCTGACCCTTGACCCGCCGACCGGCAAGATCCAGGTCGGCCGGGAGGGGAGCGGCCAGGTCTCGCGAGCCAATGTCGCCCGGGTCGTCGCGGCGACCCTCGAGGCCAACGGCACCGTGCGGCGCACCATCGAGTTCCACGACGGCAGCACGCCGATCGACGAGGCCCTGCGCTGACCCGAGCAGTCTGGATAGCCTGCCGACATGGCTGATGTGCTGCACGTCAAGGGCGAGGTGCTGGTCTCCGAGCAGGAGAGCGTGCCGGAGCTGTGGGTCATCGACGGCAAGGTCTCCTTCACGCCGCCGACCAGCGGTGACGTCGAGACGGTGACCGGCTACGTGCTGCCGGGCTTCGTCGACGCGCACTGCCACGTCGGACTCGACGCCCACGGGGCGGTCGACGACGCGACGAGCGAGCAGCAGGCGCTCACCGACCGTGACGCGGGGACCCTGCTCATCCGCGATGCCGGCTCCCCGGCCGACACCCGATGGATCGACGAGCGCGACGACCTGCCCAAGATCATCCGCGCCGGCCGGCACATTGCTCGCACCAAGCGCTACATCCGCAACTACGCGCACGAGGTCGAGCCCGAGCAGCTCGTCTCGCGGGTGCGGGCCGAGGCCCGCGCCGGCGACGGCTGGGTCAAGCTCGTCGGCGACTGGATCGACCGGGGGGTCGGCGACCTCGCTCCCTGCTGGCCGCGTGAGGTGCTCGTCGAGGCGATCGCCGCCGCCCACGAGGAGGGGGCGCGGGTGACCGCCCACTGCTTCGGCGAGGAGTCCCTCGCCGACTTCGCCGCGGCGGGCACCGACTGCATCGAGCACGCGACCGGGCTCGTGCCCGAGACCGTCGCGGCCTTCGCCGAGCAGGGCATCGCCATCGTGCCCACCCTGGTCAACATCGAGACCTTCCCGCAGATCGCGGCCCCCGCCGCGGAGAAGTTCCCCGACTACCACCGGCACATGCTGCAGCTGCACGAACGGCGCTTCGAGACGATCGCCGCAGCCCACGACGCCGGCATCGACGTCTTCGTCGGCACCGACGCGGGCGGCTCGCTGCCCCACGGTCTCGTCGCGCAGGAGATGGAGCTGCTGACCCGGGCCGGATTCACCACTCGTGAGGCGCTCGCCGCCGGCACCTGGCGCTCCCGTGACTGGCTGGGTCACCCCGCCATCGCCGAAGGGGAGGACGCCGACCTCGTCGTCCTCGCCGATGACCCCCGTGAGGACGTGCGGGCCTGCGGTACACCGGCGCACGTGATCCTGCGGGGCGCTCGGGTCGGAGGCAGCTGAGCCCCGGGACCATCGGGTCGTCCGATGATCCCGGGGCTCGCGGGGGAGACGCTCAGGCGGGCTCGGCGACGAGCTCGCGCTCGTCCTCGGGGGAGTTGGCCTCGGCCGCGACCTCCGCGCGGTGGGCGCGGTAGCTGTAGGCGACGGCGGCGATCCAGCCGACCCAGATGACGGCGTAGATGCCCCAGACGGCGCTGCTGCCGAGGGCGAGGCCGTCGCCGCCGATGATCGTGCGGGCATTGGTCAGGACGATCAGGCCGCCGACGAGCGAGCCGAGGATGCGCGGCGGGATGGTGCGCACGAGCCAGGCGGCGATGGGGGCGGCGATGGCGCCACCGATGAAGAGCATCGCGACCCAGGAGAAGGCGATCCCCTGCGACCCGAGGGCGGCGAGGAAGCCGATGCTCGCGGCGACGGAGATGAGGAACTCGCTCGTGTCGATCGAGCCGATGACCTTGCGGGGCTCGAGCCGGCCGCTCGCGAGGATCGCGGGCGTGCCGACCGGGCCCCAGCCGCCACCGCCGGTCGCGTCGACGAAGCCGCCGAAGAGCCCGAGCGGCGCGAGGAAGCGCTTGCGCAGCGGCGTGCCGAGGCGGTCCTTGCGCAGACCCTTGAAGGTGAAGCGGAGCAAGACGTAGAGGCCGAGGGCGAGCAGGATCCCGGACATGACCGGCTTGGCCGTCGAGGTGTCGAGGCTGGCGAGGAAGGTCGCGCCGGCGAAGGCGCCGACGGCGCCGGGGACGCCGATCTTGAGCACGACCGGCCAGTCGACGTTGCCGAAGCGCCAGTGCGAGGCGCCCGAGACGAGGGTGGTGCCGATCTCGGCGAGGTGGACCGTGGCGGACGCGGCCACCGGGTTGGTGCCGATGGCCAGCAGCAGCGTCGTCGTCGTGACGCCGTAGGCCATGCCGAGGGACCCGTCGACGAGCTGGGCGAGCAGGCCGACGACGGCCAGGAGGACGAGCTTGCGCATACGGAGGACTCTTTCCGTGAGGAGTGTGCGGCGCCCGGGCGAAGTCACTGCTTCTCCCATGGGACTAGGGGGAGTTTTGCCCACGGTCTGCTTATGGGTCAAGTAACGGTCAGTTATGTCTCAGGGTGTGGTCTCCCGGGAGCGTGCCCCAAGGGATACTGGGCGGCATGGACATCTCGGCCCGATCGGACTACGCCGTCCGCGCGATGCTCACCCTCGCGGCGGCGAGCGAAGGGGGCGGCCCCGTCTCGGTCGTCCGGCTCGCCGCGGACCAGGAGCTCCCGCGCAAGTTCCTCGAGGCGATCCTCGCGGACCTGCGCCGCTCCGACCTCGTCACGAGCCGCATGGGTGCCAGCGGGGGCTACCTGCTCGCGCGGCCCGCCGACCAGATCGCCGTCGGCGACGTCATCCGTGCCGTCGACGGCCCGCTCGCCGAGGTGCGGGGGGAGCGTCCGCAGGCCACGAGCTACGAGGGGGCTGCCACCCACCTGCGCACGGTGTGGGTGGCCGTGCGCTCCAGCGTCCGCTCCGTCCTCGACGGCACCACCCTCGCCGACGTCCTCAGTGGTGACTTCCCGGACGCGGTCACCGAGGCCGTCGCCGCCCCGGGGGCCTGGGAGAACCGCTGAGAGCGCTGTCTGGGCCGAGGTGATCCCTGCGGCGGGTGACGTCCCGCCCCCTTCGTCCTGACGTGTTTTGGCCGGGGGTGGCCCCTCGTGGAACAATCGCCGCCGTACCCGTCCGCGCTGCTGCGCGCCGGATGCCTACACCCCGAGCTCGATACCCCGTGCGAACCGCGCACGGTCTCGCCGTGCTCACGAAACGAAGGGACCACTCACGTGGCCGTCAAGATCCGTCTGAAGCGCATGGGCAAGATCCGCGCTCCGTTCTACCGCGTCGTCATCATGGACTCCCGCGCCAAGCGCGATGGCCGTGCGATCGAGGAGATCGGCAAGTACCACCCCACCGAGGAGCCCTCGGTCATCGACATCGACAGCGAGCGTGCGCAGTACTGGCTCTCCCAGGGCGCCCAGCCCACCGAGGCCGTCGCCGCCCTGCTCAAGGTCACCGGTGACTGGCAGAAGTTCAAGGGCGAGGCCGGCGCCGAGGGCACCCTGAAGGTCAAGGAGCCCAAGACCTCGAAGAAGGACCTCTACGAGGCCGCTCTCGCCTCCTCCGACAAGGAGGGTGCCGAGCACGAGGCCATCACCGCGAAGAAGAAGGCCGACAAGGAGGCCGCCGACAAGAAGGCGGCCGAGGAGAAGGCTGCTGCGGAGAAGGCCGAGGCCGAGGCTGCCGAGGCCCCCGCCGAGGAGACCCCGGCCGAGGCCGAGACCACCACCGAGGCCTGACATGCTCGACGAGGCGCTCGAGCACCTGGTCACCGGCATCGTCGACCACAAGGACGACGTCGTCGTCCGGAGCAAGAACCTGCGTCGCGGCCAGATCCTCGAGGTGCGCGTGCACCCCGACGACCTGGGTCGCGTCATCGGGCGCTCCGGCCGCACCGCCTCCGCCCTGCGCACCGTCCTCGGTGCGCTCTCCGGCGGGGAGAACGTGCGGATCGACATCGTCGACACCGACCGCGAGCGCTGAGGGCAGCGCCCACGTCATGACGGATGGCCGTCACCCTGCGGGGTGGCGGCCATTCGCCATGTCGGGCCGCGGGTACATATCTTGTCCGGCATGACTTCCACGCAGGGCCATGTCGTCGCCCGCATCGGCAAGCCGCACGCGCTGCGCGGCGAGGTGACCGTCCAGCTGCACACGGACGACCCGGAGAGCCGCCTCGTCCCGGGCGCCGTCTTCGAGACCCGGGCCCAGCCCGGCTCGGGCGTGCCGCGCCGGCTGACCCTGGCGACGACCCGCGTGCACCGGGGCATCTGGCTGCTCGGCTTCGAGGAGATCCCCGACCGCACGGGCGCGGAGTCGCTGCGCGGCACCCGCCTCGTGCTCGCGGAGGGCGAGCCGGACCCGACCGAGGACGACGAGGGCTGGTACGAGGAGGACCTCGTCGTCTGACCGCGGTCGCGCCCGACGGCACCGTCGTCGGTGAGGTCGTCGCCCTCGAGCTCGGCGCCGCCCAGGACCGGCTGCGACTGCGGCGACCGGACGGCAGCGAGGCGCTCGTCCCCTTCGTCGAGGCGATCGTCCCCGAGGTCGACCCCGAGGCCGGCCGGCTCGTCGTCGACGCGCCCCCCGGTCTGCTCGACCTCGACGCGAAGGGGGAGTGAGCCGTGCGCATCGACGCCGTCTCGATCTTCCCCGACTACCTCGGCGCCCTCGACATCTCGCTCATCGGCAAGGCACGCCGGGACGGGATCATCGACCTGCGGGTGCACGACCTGCGCGACTTCGCCCACGACCGGCACCGCACCGTCGACGACACCCCCTACGGTGGGGGAGCGGGCATGGTCATGAAGCCGCAGCCCTGGAGCGAGGCCCTCACCCACGTGCTCGACTCCGCCGACGAGACGACCGGCCCGGCGCCGGTTCTCGTCGTGCCCGGCCCGGGGGGTGAGCGCTTCACCCAGGCGACGGCGCGCGAGCTGGCCCAGGCACCGTGGCTCGCCTTCGCCTGCGGTCGCTACGAGGGCATCGACGAGCGGGTCTACGAGTGGGCCGCCGAGCGGATGCCGGTGCGGGTCATCTCGCTCGGCGACTACGTGCTCAACGGCGGCGAGGTCGCCGTCCTCGCGATGGTCGAGGCCATCGGCCGGCTGCTGCCGGGGGTCGTCGGCAATGCCGAGTCCCTCGTCGAGGAGTCGCACGAAGGGGGGCTGCTCGAGTACCCGATCTACACCAAGCCCGCGGTGTGGCAGGACGGCGACGGCGTCGAGCGGGCGGTCCCCGAGATCCTCCTCGGTGGACACCACGGGGCGATCGCGCAGTGGCGCCACGAGCAGCGCCTGGCCCGCACGGCCGCACGTCGCCCCGACCTGCTGCACGTCGCGGCGACCACCTCGGAGCTCGCTGGCCTCGAGCACTCGGTCGCCACCCGCGCCGACGCGGCCGAGCTGACGGTCCTGCAGAAGGCCTGCTGGATCGAGATGGTCACCCCGCAGCAGCACTGGTGGGGCGCGCCGGCCGAGGATGCCGCGACGGTCGCCGACAACCTCGAGCACTGGACGACGCACCTCTTCCGCTCGCAGGGGCGGCTCGTGGGGTCGGTACGGGTGCGCCGCGACCCGCAGGAGCCGACGACCTGGCAGATCGGGCGGCTCATGGTTGCCCCCGACCTGCAGGGGCGCGGCCTCGGGCGGGCGCTGCTCGCGCACGCCGAGGCCCTGGCCCCGGCCGACACGAGCACCTACTGGCTCAACACCGGAGCAGACCAGGAGCGGCTGCTGCGGCTCTACAAGAAGGCCGGCTACCGCGTCTGCGGGCCCGGCGAGGGCCCCGGGACGGTCGACCTCACCCGGCGGCGCCGCTCCTGAGGAGGCGAGGGGCGAGCCGTCTCGAAGGGCTACAGGCAGCCGGGCAGCCACACCCGCAGGGCGACCTCGAGCCCGGCGGTGCCGACGAGCACGAGCAGCAGCCACACCCAGCCCTGGGCGCGGTGCCCCAGGGAGAGCAGCGCGCCGGGGATCGCGAGCAGCAGAAGACCGTCGGCAGGCCCAGCTGGCAGGACCCGGCCGACGAGGCGGCGCCCTCGCAGGCCGGCGCGCTGCCGTCCTCGAGGGCGAGCAGGCCACGCACCCGCGAGGCGAGCAGCGCGGCGGAGGGGGCGAGCAGCGCGACGGTCAGCAGTGCGCCGACGATGCGAAGGGGGCGGCGCCCGTCGGTCGACGGTGCGGCAGCCGTGGTGGAGGGCTCGGCCGTCACGACTCGATTGGTGGACATGCGCTCCCCTCTGGCAGAATCGGACATCGCGCTCATTGACACCGCCCCTGCCACAGGGGGAGTGCCGGGAGAGACGATGCCAGCAGGCACCGACCACCCGCAGCACGCGGCGGTGGGCGCGACTCCTCACACAGTACTGACGAGGGCGGGCGACCTGTGGCGTCCGCAGGAAAGCGACAGCGCCATGCAGCGTTTCGACGAGATCGACAAGGCGTCCCTGCGGGACGACATCCCCGAGTTCCGGGCCGGCGACACCGTCAAGGTCCACGTCAAGGTCATCGAGGGCAACCGCTCCCGTGTCCAGGTCTTCCAGGGCGTCGTCATCCGCCGCCACGGCGGCGGCGTGGGCGAGACCTTCACCGTCCGCAAGGTCTCCTTCGGCGTCGGCGTGGAGCGCACCTTCCCGCTGCACACCCCGGTCATCGAGAAGATCGAGGTCGCCACCCGTGGTGACGTCCGCCGCGCGAAGCTCTACTACCTGCGCAACCTGCGCGGCAAGGCTGCCCGCATCCGCGAGCGTCGCGAGACCCCCGCGAGCTGACTCAGCTGCCTGACAGGGGCTCTAGGCTGACCTCGATGTCGACCGAGCCCACCCAGGACACCCCCACCTCGACCCCCGCCGGAGACCCGGCGGGGGTCGACGTGCGTCCGGCGCGCCGGCTGCTCCTCGAGATCGGCGTGGCCGTCCTGCTCGTCGTGCTCGTGCGAGCCTTCGTCATGCAGTCGTTCCACGTCCCGAGCGCGTCGATGGAGCCGACGATCATGCCGGGGGACCGGGTCGTCGTCACGAAGATCGGCGCGGGCGAGATCGAGCGCGGTGACGTCATCGTCTTCGACGGCACCGACACCTTCGCGGCTGCCGACCGCACCCCCTTCGCCTCCGACGGGCTCATCGGCCGCTCGCTGTCGGCGATCGCCTCGACGCTGTCCGTCGACCTCGGGGAGCAGGACTTCCTCAAGCGGGTCGCGGGCGTCGGCGGCGACCGGGTGACGTGCACGCCCGAGCGCGGCCTGCTCGTCAACGGCGACCGGGTCGACGAGCCCTGGCTGGAGCCGGGCACGAAGGCCTGCGACACCCCCTTCGACGTGGAGGTCCCGGCAGGTCGCCTCTTCGTCCTCGGTGACAACCGTGATGACTCCGCCGACTCCCGCAGCCACCTCGGCGATCCGGGAGGCGGCATGGTGCCGGTCGACGACGTCGTCGGTCACGTGGCGTGGCGCTACTGGCCGCTCGACCGGGTCGGCGGTCTCGAGCACTGAGCCGCGGCGGCCCGCGGACGGGCTCGGACATGGGGGGCTCGGATGCCGTCCTGCGGCACCCGAGCAGCGATACTGGAACGGATGACGTCCCGGAGCGGGGCGCGGTAGAGGAAGAGACCTGTGGCACACGACCCTGATTCGGCCCACGCCGAGGCCGAGGACGAAGAGCGCGAGCGGGCCCGCGAGGAGCGGGAGCGCAGCGATCGCGGACTCGGAGCCCGGCTCGGCGCGGCGGTCCGCGAGATCGTCGTCGTCCTGGCGATGGCGCTGACGCTGTCCTTCGTCGTCAAGACCTTCCTCGTGCAGGCCTTCTTCATCCCCAGCGAGTCGATGCAGAACACGCTGCTCGTCGGTGACCGGGTCGTCGTCTCCAAGCTCACGCCGGGTCCCTTCGACATCAAGCGCGGCGACATCGTCGTCTTCGAGGACCCGGGCGACTGGCTCAGCCCGTCGCCGCAGACCGACCGCGGGCCGGTGCTCGACGGCATCCGCAGCGGTCTGATGTTCGTCGGCCTGCTGCCCGACACCTCCGAGGGCCACCTCATCAAGCGGGTCATCGGCCTACCCGGCGACCACGTCCAGTGCTGCGACGCCGAGGGGCGGCTGCTCATCAACGGCGAGCCCGTCGACGAGACGCCCTATCTCAAGCCGGGCGTCGAGGCGAGCCAGCAGGAGTTCAACATCACCGTGCCGAGCGGGCGGTTGTGGGTCATGGGTGACAACCGCAGCGACTCCTCGGACTCGCGCTTCCACGACCCGGGCGGCAACGGCGACAAGGGCTCGGTGCCGATCGACCTCGTCGTCGGTCGAGCCGTCGTGACCGTCTGGCCCTTCAACCGGATGACGACCCTGTCCGACTACCCCGAGGTCTACACGGAGGTCCCGGACGCAGGCAGCAACCGCTCGCTCGGCCCACCGGCGCGCGAGCCGCACACGTCGTGACGACCGCCCGTCGCGCACCCCGCTCCGGGCGAGGCCTCTCCGGCAAGCCCAGCCTGCGTGTCGAGCGCGAGCTGCAGCGGGCCGGGCACCGGGGTGCTCGCCGGGGATGGACGAGGTCGGTCGCGGTGCGCTCGCCGGCCCGTGAGCGTCGGGCGTCGTCGTCATCGACGAGACCTGCCGCACCGCGCGGCCGGGGGTGCGTGACTCCAAGCTGCTCACGCCGGCCGCCCGCCGGGCGATGGTGCCGCGGCTGCAGCGGTGGTCCCTGGCGCACGCCGTCGGTCACGCGCAGCCGGAGGAGATCGACGAGATCGGGATCATCGCCGCCCTGCGTCTGGCCGGGCGGCGCGCACTGGCCCGGATCGACGTCGTCCCCGACCTCGTCCTGCTCGACGGCAACCACGACTGGCTGACCGACCCCGAGGAGGTCGGGCTCTTCGCCGAGCTGTCGGGCGGGGCGTCGACACCTCCGGTGCGCACGATGATCAAGGCCGACATGCGGTGCAGCTCGGTCGCAGCGGCGAGCGTGCTGGCGAAGGTCGAGCGCGACGACCGCATGGTCGAGCTGGCGCGTGAGCACCCGCACTACGGCTGGGAGGACAACAAGGGCTACTCGGCGAGCGCGCACATGGACGCCCTCGGTGTGCACGGGCCCAGCGAGCAGCACCGCCGCTCGTGGTCGCTGCCGGGGGTGGCCCCGGTCGCGCCGCAGGTCGTGGGAGATGATGAGGGCGTCGCGGGCGTGGGCCCCGAGCTGCTCGCGACGACGACGAGCGAAGGGAGGTCCCGGTGAGCTCTGAGGACCTGGAGAAGTACGAGACCGAGATGGAGCTCGCGCTCTACCGCGAGTACCGCGACGTGGTGCACCTCTTCAGCCACGTCGTCGAGACCGAGCGGCGCTTCTACCTCGCCAACAGCGTCGACGTGAAGGTGCGCGGCGAGGGCGCGGAGGTCTACTTCGAGGTGACGATGCAGGACGCGTGGGTGTGGGACATCTACCGCCCCGCGCGCTTCGCCAAACAGGTGCGGGTCGTGACCTTCAAGGACGTCAACGTCGAGGAGCTCGCCAAGTCCGAGCTCGAGATGCCTGACGGCGGCTTCTAGCGGAGTCGGGACCCCGTCCCCAGACCCGGTGCGGCGAGCAGCGGTGTCCACAGCCGCGAGGTGATGGCCTCGTCGGAGCCACCGGCCACCTTGACTGGAGGTCGGAGGTGGTCGCAGATGACCGAGGTGGAGCCCACACGGGCGAGCGTGGGAGCGGACGGCGGGACTTCGCCGTGACCTTCCTGACCAGGCAGGGCATGCAGCTGCTCGACCGCAACTGGCGGTGCAGCGAGGGCGAGATCGACCTCGTCATGAGAGACGGCGACGTGGTCGTCGTCTGCAAGGTCAAGACGCGGCGCAGCCGTGCCTTCGGTGACCCCGTGCACGCGATCACCCGGGCCAAGCTCGCGCGGCTGCGTCGGCTGGGGGGGAGGTGGCTCGCCGAGCACCGGGTCGACGCCCGGGGCGTGCGGCTGGATTTCGTCGGGCTGGTCCGCGACGCCGACGGCCTCTACGAGGTCGACTTCCGGCCCGGGGTGGGGCAGTGAGCATCGGGGTGACCCGCGGGGTGGCGCTGCGCGGGATCACCGGTCACCTCGTCGACATCGAGTGCCACGTCGGGCGAGGGCTCCCGGCCTTCGACATCAGCGGCCTGCCCGACGCGGCGCTGCGCCAGGCACCCCAGCGGGTGCGGGCAGCGTCGATCTCTGCCGGCTTCTCGCTCAACTCCCGCCAGCTGACGGTCAACCTGTCGCCCGCATCGATCCCCAAGCACGGCACGGGCTTCGATCTCGGCATCGCCGTCGCCGTCCTCGCCGCCTGCGAGGAGCTGCCGGCGGAGCTCGTACGACCCGTCGTGCACCTCGCGGAGCTCGGCCTCGACGGGCGGCTGCGGCACGTCACCGGGGTGCTGCCGGTGGTGCTCGCCGCGCAGGCCGCCGGCTGCGAGCACGTCGTCGTCGCACCCGAGGACGTGACCGAGGCCCGGCTCGTCGAGGGGGTGCGGGTCTCCACGGCCGGCACGCTCGGGGAGCTCGTGCTCGCCTACCGCTCGGCGCAGCGCGAGGGCGGCGGTCTCCGCCCGGCCGACGAGGCATCCGTGGCGCCCAGTGGGCCGCCAGCTCGACGGCTGGACCTGGCCGAGGTGTCCGGCCAGCACGAGGCCCACACGGCACTCATGCTCGCAGCGGCGGGCGGGCACCACCTGCTGCTCAACGGTCCACCGGGTGTAGGCACTTACGTGACTACGTGGTGCGTCGCACCTTCGAGCGTGAGGAGATGGGCTTCAATTTCGTCCGCCGAAGTACACCGTGTCTGGATGTCGGACCACCAGCGGCTCTGGTTCGCGGCATAGGGTCCGAAGCGCCCCTCATTCGTTCGTGACCTGGTCACGACCAACCCGTGCCGGGCGCGCGAGAGCATGACCAGCAGCACTCGCTGCTCTTCAAGAAGAGCGTCGCCCTCGCTGTTCCTCTTGTCGGGCAGGTGGTGCTCCTCGAGACCAACGACGAAGACCCAGTCGAACTGCTGGCCCTTGCCGGTGTGCGCGTTGAGGAGGTGGACGCCTGGGCCTACGGCCTGTTTGGGATCGGCGGTCCTGATCGTCCTCACGGCCGCCCTGGCCGTGCTCGCATCCCGTCGGCCAAGTGCGTCGAACGCGTCGTCGATCAGCTCGCGTGCGTCGACGTCTGCTGGATCTACGGAGTCCAGGACGGCGAGTCGCGCCTCAGCCAGCGTGGCTCCGCGCGGCAGCGTCGACACTGTGGACTTGATGAGCGCCACGACCTCGGGATCGTGAACCGCGAGGTCCCAACGGCGGACGGGATACGGCATCTCGCCATCGAACGCGCCATGGATCGCAGAGTTTCGCCACTTGCTTCGAATGATGATGCCAATAGATGCCTCGGGGGTTTTCTCCAAGATGGACCCAGCCAGACGAAGCAGTGTGTCCGCCTCTGCGTCACGGTTCTGGAGCACGAGCGCCCCAGAGCAACCCCCATCGGGCCATTCATTGGGTCGTGCGGCGACCAACGCGGACCCAGGATCCACGAGCTCGCTGATGGAGTTGACGGTCTCGAGCACCTTCGGCGAGGAGCGGTAGGACTCATGGAGTCTGATCGGTTCGCCGCAGGTGCGCCGAACTTCAGCCTCGACCTCGGTGGGCACTGCGCCAGCCCACGAGAAAATGCCCTGGAGAGGATCTCCAGCAAAGGTCCGCCTGGTCGTGCAGCTCAGCATGGCCAGGTCGAGCTGTTGCGATGAGAGGTCCTGGAACTCATCGACGAGCACCGCACCGAAGTGCGCCTGGTAGAGACGGGCGACTGCTGGGATGCGAAGCAGACGCTGCGCATGGCGGAGGAGGTCTTCGTAGTGCAGCTGGTTCGCCGATTGGCGCGAACGCTCAACCTCCTCGGCGAGCACCTCAGCTTGGCCCCGGTCCCGCCGTTGTAGCGTCTCCAGCACCTCGGCATCCGAGAGCGGGCCGCGCTTGACCTCGGCCAAGATTCTCTCTGCGGCGTACATCTCCTCGCCGCCTCCCGCGGCTTGCATCGCGCGCCGCATCGTGCTGGTCTTCGGCAGCTCGAGCGTCTCCATCGTCAGGCCGATGGTTCTGCCGTGCGCAAGGACGACCTGTGTAGCGAAGCCGTGGAGGTTACGGACGACGATCTGACGTCGAGTCCGCACATTCCCGAGTACTGAACGCAGGCGCTCTTCCAAGTTCGCACGGGCACGCTTGGTGAACGTCAGGGCGAGCACGCGCTGGTTTGGCTCGAGAAGTTGAAGCTGGTGAGCAGCCCGATGTGCCAGAACCTCGGTCTTGCCGCAGCCGGGCGGAGCGATGATGAGCAGGTGGTCATTCGCGGAGGTGGCTGCCTCAAGTTGCTCCGCACTGAGCTCGAACGCCGTCACCGCTGGCTCAAGTCGTCCAGCACACGCAAGAGGCGTGCCACGCTACCGATCTTCTCGGCAGTCTCGGCAGTCAGAACGTCGGCGATGCAGGTCGCCGCCTCGACCTTTCCCTTGTCTCGGCAGAATGCGGCTACCGCTTCAGGAGTGATCGCATCGACAGAGTCACACTCAGCCGACATCAGGATTCCCTGTTCCCGGCAGAATCCACCATCTATAAGTGCTCTTGCCGCGCGAGGTCCGCCAAGCGCGCGCGTGTACTCGTCCTCGAGATCAGCGTCGGATATGAAGATCTTCTTGTCGATGATGTGCTTAGGCTTGCCCTTGAACGCGCCGACCCACTTGCCACTCTCCTTCTCATCCACCAAGCCGAGCAGGGTCGGGCCGAAGCCGTCGGGCCCCAGCAGCGGGAAGACGTTCGTGAACTTGTCGGCTCCGTCCAGTTCCACGACGACCGCGCCAAGCCGATCGAGATCGATACCGAGTTCCTTGGCCACTGCCTCGACGATCACCCGGTCGGCGTCACCCTCGACCAGGACAACAAACCTGGCCGTCAGCGCTTCCAAGAGGCGCGGTGACCACCAGTGAGCTCGCACCTTATCGACCCTCGATAGCTTCGTATCGCTGATCTGCCAACACTTCCCGTGTCGATCCACCGCGATGACCTCCGAAGGCTCGAACCGGTGGAGTACGTATGGCGAGTGCGTGACGATGATCTTCTGATTCCCGTCACCACTCAGAAGGTCCGCTGCTGTCCTCTGACTGGTGGGATGAAGGTGGATCTCCGGCTCATCGATTGCAAGGACGTTCGCTGTTCCCTCCGCCAGATCGAACAGCGTCATCGACATGAGTTGCCGCACGCCGTCCGACTGCTCCATCAAGGAGACCTGCCCGTCATCTCGGTTGAGGAAGATCGACACGTCCTGGAGCACGTCGCTCGATGGGTCCGTGACACTTCTGACCGAGAAGTCGTCCTTCTCGACGACACGTGGCATGGCGCGGCTCAGATGCCCAGCGACACGACCCAAGAGCTCTCCAACGGACTCGTTGTCTGCCAGCTCTTCGTTGAACTGGTCGAGGATCGTTCTCAGGCTGTCCTCGTTGGTCCCAAGGTCTGCAGCTGCCAGGAGAGTCCGGACGGGGCTGCGTGCTCCTTCCATCATCGAGGTTCCGCGTGTCGCCTTCAGATAGCGCCAACCAAAGGCTTCGAGTTGCTCGCGGCTGGGCGCTCGTTCGTGGCCGCTTTCGGGGAACCATCGACGAATCGTCACGGACTCTTCGTCCTCGGGATCAGCGTCCACGACCATCTGCACCCACAGGTACTCACTCGTGTGGTCCTCAGCGATGCTGATCTCGGAGGGGAAGCATCGGCGGTTCTCGTCCGTGAAGTCCGTCCACATAGCGTTGACGACGAGCTGCTGATCAGGGTCCCGCAGGTCGCCAGGAGTCAGTGCCTGATAGAGGCCGGCGGTGCTCGTTCCTAGAAGCAGGTTCAGCATCCGCAGGATCGAAGACTTGCCAACGTCGTTCGCCCCCACGATGACTGCGTGCCGGCGGATGTCGAGGCCAAGATCCTGGATCCGACTGTGATTGGAGATGGCGATTCTGGAGAGACGCAAAGTCAATGCCCTTCAGCTCTGGATCGAGGCTCTGCCTCGATCGACACGCTTCTACTCATCCTGAAGTATTCGGTGACGGTCGCGGGTCAGGATCCGCTGACGCGCGGTGCGCCTACTCCTGGATCGTGGAGAGTCCGGAGCTCATGAAGGATGTCGTGGACGGCACGCTCGGCCTCCACGGCGTCGCGGAGGAACTGAGGCTCGTTCTCGTCGGCGATGAATGCGCGGAGCTCTTCGTCCGACTTCGCGACTCGACGCTTCCACATCTCCGGCACACGGTCAGGCCCGAGCATCGCGATCAGCGCGAGCGTCTCAGCACCCATGTCCTTGCTGATCACAGGATCGGTGTGGCCGCCACGTACTTCCAGCACCGAGAGCCGAGTAGCCGCTTCCAGCTCGGCGAGGAGCCGTGCTTGGTCCACCGCAGCACGACGATCGCCCTCGGCAATCCTGAGCGCGTTCCTGCGATCCATGGATGCGATCACCAGCGCGACTATGGATGCGCCGATGGCCACGACTACAGCCACGACCTGAATGATGTCCCCAGCGGTCACTCGATCCTCCGTCTCTGCAGCGGCTGCCTCGCCGACAGCGGCTCCTTCAAACTAGACCCAGCCCACGACACTGGTGGTCTGCATCCGCCGGAACGCCATGGCGCGTCGCCAGCTGAGACCGCGTCTCGCGATCCGATGTCGGACCCTCCGGCTACCGTCAGTTCTCAGCGGCAAGCAGAGGAGGTAGTCATGTCTGAGGTCCCTACCGCTGTATCGCGGCTCGGCGAGGACGACTCACGCGAAGCGCAGAACACCCGGGCGGTGCGATGGCTGCTTGCCCAACCTGGGGGAGCCGTGATCGTCGTGACTCCGCGCCGCGACGTGCCGAGCGCGGTCATCCGTCGGCTTGTCGCCCAGCCCGGGGTGCAGCATCATGCCTGGCGCGGGCACAGCGGCGGCTTCTACGACGGTCACCGGGTGCTCTACGCCTGGCCCGATCGACAACGGCTGAACGAGATCTGGAACGTGGACGCTGACGCCATCGCAGTCATCGAGTGGGGCGTTGAGGAGACGGCCGAGTGGATCGAGGACATGAACCCCGTCCAGCTCCTGCCGGGCGAAACGATCGAACCGTCCGCACAGCCGAAGCCGGATCTTGAGCCGCTGCCCAACGGCGTCGACGACATCCTCGAGTACGTCGCGGGCATGGCTGCCGGCTACTCCACGGGCCTGAAGTGGAACGAGGAGGACAAGCTCAAGGCCGACATGATGAACCGACCGGATCGATGGGCTCCGGTTACGGTTGAGCAGGTTCGTACAAGGTGTCGAGCGCTCGGGATGCGTGGAGACGACGTCGACACGATCGCCGGCTTCCTGCAGCGTCGCAAGGACGGACACCGGTTCAACGTCCGCTCGCCCCACCGGACGTTCCGCTTCAACTGACCGCTGAAGGTCCGGGGGAAGCCAAGCGCGAGCGTGAGCAGCTCCGGTCGAGACACGGCTCTCACCTATCTCGTCCTGTCCGGATACGCCGGGCCAATCCGGCAGGATGGAGTCCAGTGAACAGAAGGAGCACGAACCTGTGAGCAACGAACTGCGATCGCTCCTCGAGCGTGTCGCCGCGATGGACCCCGGCACCGCGAAGGAGCTGCGCCGACACATCGACGCGCTGCAGAGCCGGCGACAGTTCGGACTCAACTTCGAGCGGCACACACCAGAGTCGGTCTCGCTCACCGGACGTCCCATCTCCGTCGGGGACAAGGTGCGCTTCCTGCCACCGCGCGGCGAGACCGTGGCGGAATCGACGGCCACGTGGATCGTCACTGGCATATCCGGTCCGAAGGGCGGCCAGGTCGCCGACCTGGTCGATCCGCGGACGAAGGACGAGGCGTCGCGCGCTCTCGTCGACCTCGTCTTCGTCGCCGACTTCCGTGACCCGATCTACCCCGGCCTCGTGGCTGCGGGCGACCGCGAGGAGCGCGGCGGTGAAACGCCTTTCCACACCGTCATCAATGCCGAGAACTACCACGCGCTCGAGTCGCTGCTCTACACGCACAAGGGCGCAGTCGACCTCATCTACATCGACCCGCCGTACAACACCGGGGGCAAGGCACCCTGGCTCTACAACGACAGCTTCGTCGACAACGACGACAACTACCGCCACTCCAAGTGGCTCGCCTTTATGGACAGACGGCTGCGTGTCGCGCGGGACATCCTCAAGCCGTCCGGCGCGATCATGGTCTCGATCGGCGACGATGAGCAGCACCGTCTCCGGATGCTCATGGACCAGATCTTCGGAGTCGAGAACCAGGTCGCACAGCTCGCGGTCGAGATGTCGAGACCTCGGGGCCGAAGACGACCAATGCCCAACAGGGCACCATCGTCAAGAACGTCGAGTACGTCCTGATCTATCGGAGGACGTCAGCGTTCGACACCGAGGTCAGGCACACCCCGCTCTATGACTCGGTGCGAGGCTGGGACGCCGACTATTCATTGTGGCTAAACAGTGATGGCACGATCTCGAGCTTCTACGACGAGCTTGCCGCAGACCCTGACGTTCACCGAGACATCCTGGCTGCAAAGCTGGTGAAGAAGGACGGCACCTTTGTCGGCGCAAAGGGCATGGATCGCCTCATGGCGTTCTCCGATGCTGCGAATGCGTTTGTCATCGCGAATCTCGACCGCATCGCTCGACGCGACACCCCGCCCGTGTCCGTAAAAGACGTAGATGCTCCGGTGAGAGGCTGGATCGAGGTGGAGGCCGACCACCGAACCTATCTCGTAACAAGACTGAGGAGCGGGACGATCAATCAGGTCTATACCCTCAGCCGCAACTATCGAGTCCCGGATGAGAACAACGCCAAGATGGGCCGAACGGTCATCCGCGGGGATCTCTGGCGCGGCTTCTACTCCGACATGGGCACGGTTTCGTCCGAAGGCGGAGTCGGCTTCGCAAACGGCAAGAAACCGATCCGACTTATCCGACAGCTCATCCGGTGGGCAAACAACTCGCCGGACACCGTGATCCTGGACTTCTTTGGCGGCTCTGGCACCACTGCGCACGCTGTTGCAGCGATGAACGCTGAAGACGGCGGTCGGCGGCAGGCCATTGTCGTCACCAACAACGAAGTCAACAAGATCTCCGACGGGCGCATGCGCAAGCAGGGCTTGCGCCCGGGGGACCCGGATTGGGAGGCGACCGGAGTCTTCGAGGCCGTCACGACACCTCGGTTGCGGAACGTCGCGGCGGATGTGGGAGCCAACGTCGCGTTCTTCAAGCTCACGTACGAGAATCCCGCGCTCGTCGAACTTGACCTGGCGTTCGAGAGAATCGCGCCGATGCTCTGGATGCGCGCCGGCTCGGAGGGCCGCATCATTGACCAGCGCACGAACACCTTCGATGTGGCTGACACCTACGCCGTGCTCTTCAACGTGGACGCGTCCCGGCTGTTCCTGTCTGCCGCCGACAAGGCCGAAGGGCTGCGGATCGCATACATCGTCACTGATGACGAGACGCAGTACCAGGCCATCGCCGGCCAACTACCTGACGGCGTGGAGTCAGTGCGGCTCTACGAGTCCTACCTGCGCACGTTCCAGATCAACACCGGGAGGGCTTGAGCGATGCGCTTCACGTTGAAGGACTATCAGACGACTGCCGCCAGGAAGATCCTCACGACTCTGGGATACGCGCGCGAGGACTGGCACAACCGGCAGCGCCGGACGGCGTTCGCGCTGTCCTCGACGACAGGCTCCGGCAAGACGGTCATCGCGGCCACGGTGATCGAGGCGTTGCTGCACGGCAGCGATGAGTTCAACGTCGAGGCAGACCCCTCAGCCGTCGTGCTGTGGGTGTCCAAGGATCCCGCGCTGAATGAGCAGACCAAGAGTCGTTTCATCGAGTGCGCCGACCGGATCCCTTCGGGCGACCTGGTGCTGCTCGACAAGGCCTACGCCGATGAGTCACTGCGCACCGGAACCGTCTACTTCATCAACCCGGACAAGCTCAGAGACCGGGCTGACTTCGTTAAGCACACGGACACCCGCCACTTCACATTCTGGGAGATCCTCGCCAACACGATCAACGACGAGGACAAGACCCTCTACATGGTCCTCGACGAGGCGCACGAGGGGATGAAGTCCTCGACGAACGCTGAGCAGACGATCGTGCAGAGGATCATCAACGGCAACGGGGTCAACCCGGCGGTGCCGATCGTGTGGGGCATCTCGGCGACGGTCAAGCGGTTCGACGAAGCAATGACCAGAGCAGGCGCGTTCACCAAGGAGAAGAACGTCGTCATCGAACCGCAGGCCGTGCAGGACTCCGGTCTGCTGAAGAACGCGCTGACGCTGGATATTCCTGACGAGGACGGCGACTTCTCGACCACCATGGTTCGCGATGCCACGCTCGATTTCGTCGAGGTTTGCGAGACGTGGGACGCGTACTGCGAGGAGCAGGGTATCGACCCTGTCGTACCGCTGCTGGTCGCGCAAATCCCGAACAAGAGTGCAGGGGAGCGCGACACCGAGAAGGGGCGTAAGGAGGAGGACGAGACCATCCACCTCGTCCTGGAGACGATCCGCAAGCATTGGCCGGACATGCCCGCGGACTGTGTTGCTCACGTCTTGGGCGACCGTGCCACCATCGAGGTGGGCTCGTATGAGATCCCGAAGGTCGCACCGCAGGACGTCGAGCACGACCATCGAATCCGAGTGCTCATCGCCAAGGACGCGGTCTCGACCGGCTGGGACTGCCCGCGCGCCGAGGTTCTTGTATCGTTGCGCCCCGCGAAGGACGACACCTACGTCACACAGCTGCTCGGCCGCATGGTCCGCACTCCGTTGGCCCAGGAGACCAGCGTTGAGCGCCTCAACGCCGCATCCTGCTACCTGCCGCACTTCGACAAGGTCACGGCGAAGATCGTCGCCGAAGAGATCATGGGCATGCGCGAGCCTCGATCGGGCGAGCGTGGCGCGGCAGTCAACAAGGTGATGCTGAAGCCAGTCACATTGCGGCGCAACTACGACGTGCCTCACGACGTGTTCCAGCTGATCCGTGATCTTCCATCGTTCAGGAAGCCGACTGCCGCTCCGCGTCCGATCAAGCGGATCCTGAAGGCGGCGCAGGCGCTGGCTCAAGACGAACTGGTCACCGACGCCGACCAACTCGCGCACGAGACGATGTTCGCCGTGCTCGACAGCGTCACCGAGACCAACACCGACGAGATCGACGCACAGGCCAAGCGGATCATGACCGCGGAGATCCGCCGGATCTTGGTCGAACGCGGTGAGGAGAAGGCGACGGACTCCACCGATACCCGCGACGCCGACGCGGCGACGGTCGATGATGCGCTGCGGCACCTCAGGCGCATCCTGACTGCCTCGGTCGTCAATCGGTACCTGGGTCGCAACATGCAGGCAGCGATCAACGAGGGGTTCGAGGCCGGCGACCCGACGAACGTCGACATCACCGCGATCCGAGCCCGAGTCGCAGCCTTGGCGTTCATCGACGCCGACGTGCAGAAGCCCGTGGAGGACGCAGCGGACTCGCTGACGCGCCTGTGGCTGACCACCAAGGCCACCGATATCGCCGGCCTGCCCGACTCGCGCAAGCCCACCTATGAGGCCATCCAGGACATGGCTCGAGAGCCGGAGCGCGACATCATCGAGATCAAGACCGATGAGCGCGTCGATTCCGTGGACACGGACATGAAGCTGCTGCCCACGGAGAGGAAGCACCTGCTCTCGACCGCGGACGGCGACTACCCGCTTGAGCTGAAGATGGCGAAGAACCGCTGGGAGCGGGCAACGATTAGGCACGAACAGAGCCTCGGCACGCTTGAGGGCTGGTACCGGAATCCCTCGGCGGCGGGGAAGCATTCGCTGCGGATTGCGCGCAAGTCGGGCGATTCGTGGAGATCGGTGCAGCCGGACTTCGTGTTCGTGCACAGCGGTGGCGACGGGATCCGTCCGTCAATCGTCGATCCTCACGGTGCGCACTGGGTGATTCCGCGCCGAAGCTGAAGGCGTTGGCCGAGTACGCCGATGAGCACGGGGCGCTGTTCGATCGGATCATCGCCGTCGGGATCGAGAAGGACGATGTCCTGTATGGACTCGACCTCAAGAGCTCGAAGATCCGGCGCGCAGTCTACGAGTCACCGGCTGACAGCGACTCGATCAAGCGTCTCTATGAGGAGCAAGGCACGAAGTACACGACGATCCCCGAGGATCTCTAGGTCAGCGAGCGGTCGCGCTCAGCCTCACGCACTGCAGCTCAAGGGATGGTGATCAGGCCGATCGTGAGGCGTGGGCCCACCAAGGTCATCGCAGGTCCTCGAAGGGATCCACGACGCTGTGCGCGCCGTGCTCGGGGCAGATCCACATGATGCGCACGCCGAGCCCGTCCTCCGCCATGGGCTCGGGCTCGCAGTCGCCGCCGCAGATCGAGCAGGTCCGATAGGACTCGTCCGGCTCTTCCATGGTCAGATTCTCGCCTGCTCGGCACCGACGCGCTGCATCTGCACGGTCGGTGGGGGATCGCAGTAGGGGCGCTCAGCCTGCAGCGCCTCGGTCCTCGTCGCCCCCGCCCGCAGCGCGGTGTCCTCGTCCACCGGCAGCCAGATCGTCGGCATCCGTCACTTCCAACTCACGAGGCACCCGCAGATCAGGAGGCACCTGCAGTACAGCCCTGCGCACGGCGAACTGTGCAGCGAACATCCCACCGACCTCGATCAGCTCCTGCGACAGCGGGCGCATGCCGAGCACTTCGCGCACGGCGTCGTCGACGCCGGGAACTTTTGACCGGCCTTCCTCCTGCGCTGCAACTCTGTCGCTGGCAGTCGATGGCTGGGGCGACACTGCCGGCTTCTTCGATGCGTCCTCGTCCCCGTGCGCCGTCTGTGACGTCGTGGCTGCCCTTCATCGCGACGCGAGAGGCCAGCTCGCGCCGCAGGTACGTTGTTCGGCTCATATCCGAGCCAGGTATGGTCACCACGAAGGCTAACAGGAAGCGATAACTACCTGGAAGTCATCGCTACTGCCGCTGAGGCTTGAAGATGTGGTCACACCCCTCAAGTCGGTTCTCGGCACGCGCGTGCGAGAGCTGCGACGTGCTGCGGCGCTGACGCAGGAAGGGCTCGCCGAACAGCTCGGAGTCACCCCGCGCTATCTGGCCGGCATCGAGCGTGGAGAGCGGAACCTCACGCTCGACTCCGTCGACGCGCTGGCCGTCCAGCTCGGCGTGGAGGCTGTGTCGCTGCTCGATATCGACCGACCGGCGCGCTGAACCCAATCAGCTTGACGGTATACGCGAGAGGACTATCCATGGGATACGAGGACTACACGAGTCGATTCGCGGCCGCTCGGAGGCAATACAATGTCATGGCCCTCGTAGGCAATGGATTCGACATCCAGGCGCTCTCGAGTCTGGGAGCCTTGACGGACACCAGATATGAGTCCTTCTACTACTTCCTCAAGTATCGGAACTTTGAAGCTTCGAACTCCGCGAATCGGATCTTTGAACGTATGAAGGTTCTCCACACTCAGGGAGCGGAGAACTGGAGCGATATCGAAAATGCAATCGGCGATCTCTTAACGATTGACCGCGTCGACCCGGCGATCATTTCCGCGGATCTCGGAGCGGTACAGCGTGAGTTCTCGGCGTTCCTTGACCAGGTCGCGACACCGGACATCCTGAGTCAACTGGGAGATCAAGCGGTGTCGAAGAAGCTCACAATCACTACGTTCACCGAGTTCCTCGGTGATGTCGAAGACCCTGAGGAGTACGCAAGAATGCGGCTCCCTCAGAATGTGGATATCGGCGACCTGTTCAACTTCAGGTTCATCAACTTCAACTACACGGCGCTGCTTGACGACTTCGTCTATCTCGATCAGCGGCAGTTCGATCCACATCCATACGCCCAGTCTGATCGAAACGCGACATTTCACCCGAATCCGCGGGGACACGAGACTGGAAAGGAGAGGCAAAGCTTCTCAATGGTCTCATACCTAGTGTCCGACGTGGTGCATCCTCATGGTGTCCAGCACACGCCCAGGTCGTTGTTGTTTGGCATCGACGACGTCGCTACTCCGAGGGCGAAACGTCTGTCGAAGCCATACTGGGCTCAGAACAAAGTCAAGTACGGAGAACTCTTCCCGGATACTGATCTGTTCATCATTTTCGGATGCTCCTTCGGCGTCACTGACCGCTGGTGGTGGAGGGCGGTCATTGACGCACTCAAAGAGAAAGACGACGTTGATCTGATGCTGTACTGGCGTAGAAATAGGCAAGACGCAGGATTGACGAGTCATGATGTACGCACTCGTTTTGCGACAGCTGCTGGCTACGGGGCCGATTCGGGTGTGCGCGCAATGCTAGAGGAGAAAGTGCGAGTGATCCTATATACGGATACGACGAAGCGTGCTTGGCTTAACACCAGCGCCAAGTCAGTTCCCGACTGGATACTCGACTAGTTGGCTTGCTCAGGAGCATAAGCAGCCATTTCGGTGAGCCCGGTCAGGAGCCCGCGGTAGGTCCACATGGCGGTTGCCTGTGCCGTCCGCTGCCAGCCTGCAGTGCCGGCACCGACGGTCTGGCTTCTTGGGCCAGCTCGTGACTAGTGCGGAAACCGCACGAACGCATTGACTAATGTGCTAAACTTGCAGCGGACGGATATATAGCATATTCGTTCCATATGCCGCGGGTTCGGGCAAGACGATGCTCGCCGAGCGGCTCGTGACGATCCTGCCGCCGCTGACCCGCGAGCAGGCGCTCGAGACCCTGGCCGTGCGCTCCCTCGTCGGGGTGGCACCGCCGACCGGCCTCGACGTCGTGCCCCCCTTCGTCGCGCCGCACCACTCCGCGAGCGTCGCAGCCCTCGTCGGCGGGGGCTCGGGCGTCGTGCTGCCGGGCGCGCTGTCCCAGGCGCACCACGGGGTGCTCTTCCTCGACGAGGCGGCTGAGTTCGGCAGCGCGGTGCTCCAGGCCTTGCGGCAACCGCTCGAGTCCGGGCGGGTCGTCATCGCCCGGGCGCGCGAGCGGGTGACCTACCCGGCCCGGGTCCAGCTGGTCCTCGCGGCCAACCCGTGCCCGTGCGGGGAGGGCCACGGCAAGGGCCTGGCCTGCCGGTGTCGACCGACCGAGCGGCGGGCCTATGCGGCCCGGCTCAGCGGACCGCTGCTCGACCGGGTCGACATCCAGGTGCAGGTGCCCAAGGTCAGCCTGGCCGACCTCAGCGAGGACCCGCCCGACTCGAGCGAGGCGGTCGCCGCCCGTGTGCTGGCCGCCCGCGAGTGCAGCGACGCCGGTGGGAGCCGCTCGGCTGGTCGCTCAACAGCCAGGTGCCGGGGCCGCAGCTGCGCCGCAGACCGTGGCGGCTGCCGTCGGCCACCACCGCCACGCTCGACCGGGCGCTCGACCTGGGGCAGGTCACCGTCCGCGGGTACGACCGGATCCTGAGGTTGGCGTGGACCTCGGCCGACCTCAACGGCCGCACGGTCCCGAGCCCGACCGATGTGGGGCTGGCGCTGATGTACCGCACGCAGGGCGCGGTGGCGGCATGAGCCGGCCCGAGGGCGATGGCGCCCCGACCAGTGCCGAGATCGCGCGCGCCCACGCGATGGTCGGCTCCGACGAGCGGCGGGCGCGGGTCGCCTGGTCGCGCGTGCTCGAGCTGCGACGCGAGCGGGTGAGCGATGCCCCGCACGCCCTGCAGTCCGTCCTCGCGGAGGTCGGTCACGTCGAGGCCTGGCACCGCCTCGTCGACGGTGACCTGCCGCGCTCGGCGAGTGCCCGGGCGCACGTGGCCGGGGTCGACGTCGACGGTGAGCTCGACCGCGTCGAGCGCTCGGGGGCCCGGGTCGTGATCCCGGGCGACGCCGACTGGCCCGAGGCACTGTCGCACCCGCTCGTCTCCCCGCACCTGCTCCACGTGCGGGGCAGGGTCGCTCACCGACCTGTCGGCCGGCGTCGCGATCGTCGGTTCGCGGGCGAGCACGGGCTACGGCGAGGCCATCGCCCGGGAGATCGGGGCCGGCGCCGCCGGTCGCGGCT
>NZ_JBNFOF010000016.1:0-28361 GCF_057364645.1 Janibacter sp. CFPM2_SD2 | reverse complement strand
GTCGAGACCGGCCGCGCGCAGGCCGGCCTGCAGCGTCTCCACGTCGGGCAGGGGGTGCCGCCCCCCTTCGCCTGCCGGCCCGGCGAGGACCGTGTCGAGGTCGACGAAGGGAGCGCCCGGCACGTGGCCCTCGGAGTAGAGGCGAGGCCCGTCGCCGGTGAGCGTGTACTGGACGTCGAGGACGACGAGGTCGTCCTCGGTGATCTCGTGCTGCAGGTCGTCGGCGGTGATCAGGGCGGTCACGGGGTCTCCTCGGAGTCGGGGGTCAGGGGTCGGATCGGGACCTCGTAGTCACCGAAGTCGTCATAGGCCCGCGGGTCCTCCCGGGGCTCGATGTGGGTCGTCACGGACAGGTCCTCGAACTCTGCCTCGAGGGCGCGCTCGATCTCCTCGACGTGGTCGTGGGCGCGACGCACCGACCAGGCTCCCGGGACGAGCACGTGCATCTCCGCGAAGGACAGGTGCCCGGCGCCTCGGGTGCGCAGCCCGTGGATGTCGATGTCGTCGCTGCGGTGCCGGTCGAGGGCCGCCGCGATGCGGGCATTGGTCTCGGGGGAGAGGGACTCGTCCATGAGGCCGCGGCTGGACTCGCTGACGAGCTTCCACCCCGTCCAGATGATGTTGGCGCCGACGAGCAGGGCGACGACCGGGTCGAGCCAGTCGATGCCGGTGACCACGACGAGCAGCACGCCCACGACGACACCGACGGAGGTCCACACGTCGGTGAGCAGGTGCTGGCCGTCGGCCCGCAGGGTGATGGACCGGTGCTCTCGGCCGGCCCGCAGCAGCACCACGGCGACCGTGCCGTTGATGACTGAGGCGACCACCGAGATCGCCAGACCGGTGCCCGCCTGCTCGATCGGCTGCGGGGTGAGCAGGCGACCGACGGACTGCCAGATGATGAAGGTCGCGGCGACGAAGATCATCCCGCCCTCGATCGCCGCCGAGAAGTACTCCGCCTTGCTGTGGCCGAAGTGGTGGTTGTCGTCGGCAGCGCGCGCCGCGACCCGCAGCGCGACCAGAGCGGCGATCGCGGCGACGAGGTTGACGATCGACTCGGCGGCGTCGGCGAGCAGGCCGACCGAGTCGGTGACCCACCACGCGCCGGTCTTGAGCGCGATCGTCGCGAGGGCCGCGGCGACCGACAACCAGGCATAGCGCTCGAGGTTCGGGCGCGCGGTGGCGGTGCTCATGTCCGCGATTGTCCCTCCTCGCCACTGCGGTGAGACACTGGGTGGCGCGATGACCACCCAGATCCTTGACCCCACCGCCCCCGCCACCACGGGGGAGCGCGTGCTGCCTCCCCTTCGCATCGGCCGGCATGTCATCGACTCGCCGGTCGTCTTGGCACCGATGGCCGGCATCACCAACCGCGCCTTCCGTCGCCTGTGCCGCGAGGCCGGCGACGCCGGGCTCGCCGCGAGCGGGCTGACCGGCGCGAGCAGCCTCTACGTCAACGAGATGGTCACCTCGCGCGCGCTCGTCGAGCGCACGCCGGAGTCGATGCGCCTCATCGAGCACGACGAGGACGAGCGGCCGCGCAGCGTGCAGCTCTACAGCGTCGACCCGGCGACGACCGCCGCCGCCGTGCGGATGCTCGTCACCGAGGACCGGGCCGACCACATCGACCTCAACTTCGGCTGCCCGGTGCCCAAGGTGACCCGCAAGGGCGGGGGAGCGGCACTGCCGTGGAAGCGTGACCTCTTCCGCGCCATCGTCTCCGCCGCCGTCACCGAGGGGGCGAAGGGGGACGTCCCCGTCACCGTGAAGATGCGCAAGGGCATCGACGACGAGCACCTGACCTACCTCGAGGCCGCCCGCACTGCCGTCGACGAGGGTGTCGCCGCGGTCGCCCTGCACGGTCGCACCGCCTCGCAGGCCTACTCGGGCCAAGCCGACTGGTCGGCGATCAAGCTGCTCAAGGAGACGATCACCGAGGTGCCGGTCCTCGGCAACGGTGACATCTGGTCGGCCGAGGACGCACTGGCGATGGTGGAGCAGACCGGCTGCGACGGGGTCGTCGTCGGTCGCGGCTGCCTCGGCCGACCGTGGCTCTTCGCCGACCTGTCCGCCGCCTTCGCGGGGGCGCAGGTGCGTGTCACGCCGACCCTCGGCGAGGTCGCCGCGACGCTGCGCCGGCACGCCGAGCTGCTCACCGACTTCTACGCCGGCGACGAGCTGCGCGCCTGCCGCGACATCCGCAAGCACATCGCGTGGTACCTCAAGGGGTTTCCCGCCGGCTCGACCGTGCGCAACCAGCTCGCGCTCGTCGACTCGCTCGCCGCGCTCGACCGGCTCATCGACACGATGGACCTGTCGAGCCCCTGGCCGGGGGAGGCCGCCGAGGGCCAGCGTGGTCGTGCCGGATCCTCGCGCGTCGTCGCCCTGCCGGAGAACTGGCTGGCCTCGCGCGAGCTCGACGAGGCCCAGCGGGCGCAGGTCGCCGCCGCCGAGCAGTCCGTCGCCGACGGCGGCTGACCCTCACTCCACGACGACGAGCAGGTCGCCCCCTTCGACCTGCTGGCGTGCGCCGACCGCGAGCCGGCGCACCGTGCCCGCCACGGGGGTCGTGATGCCGGCCTCCATCTTCATCGCCTCGATCGTCGCGACGTGGCGCCCGCCTCGACCTCGTCGCCCTCGGCGACCTGAACCGTGACGACCCCGGCGAAGGGGGCCGCGACCTGACCGGAGGCGCCCGGGTCGGCCTTCTCGGCCGCGACGACCTCTGCGTCGACGCCGCGGTCGCGGACCTGGACCGGCCGCAGCTGACCGTTGACCGTGCCCATCACGGTGCGCATCCCGTGCTCGTCGGGCTCGCTCACCGAGCTCAGGCCGATCGTCAGGGTCTTGCCCGGCTCGATCTCGACTTCGTCGTCGCGCCCCTGCTCGAGGCCGTGGAGGAAGAGGCCGGTGTCGAGCACCGAGGTGTCGCCGAAGCTCGCCCGGGCGGTGCGCATCTCCTGGGTAGGGCCGGGGAAGAGCAGCTCGTTGAGCGTCTCGCGCGGGGCGTCGCGCAGTGCCTGCTCCTGCTCGGGGGTGAGGTCGGCGGTCGGAGGCTGCTCGCGCCGACCCTCGAGCGCCTTGCTGCGGAAGGGCTCGGGCCACCCGCCGGGCGGGTCGCCGAGGTCACCACGGAGGAACCCGATGACCGAGTCGGGGATGTCGAAGCGGGCCGGGTCGGCCTCGAACTGCGCCGGGTCCGCACCGAGGCCGACGAGGGAGAGCGCGAGGTCGCCGACGACCTTGCTGCTCGGCGTCACCTTGACGATGTGGCCGAGCATCGCGTCGGCCGCCGCGTACATGTCCTCGACCTCCTCGAAGCGCTCCCCGAGCCCGAGCGCGATCGCCTGCTGGTGCAGATTGGACAGCTGCCCGCCGGGGATCTCGTGCCGGTAGACACGGCCGGTGGGGGAGGCCAGCCCGGACTCGAAGGGCGCGTAGAGGCGCCGCACGCCCTCCCAGTAGGGCTCGAGCGCGAAGACCTGCTCGATGTCCAGGCCGGTCGGCCGGTCCGTGCCGTCGGTCGCCGCGACGAGGGCGGACAGCGAGGGCTGCGAGGTGGTGCCGGCCATCGTCGCGCTCGCCGCGTCGACCGGCGTCGACGCCGGCCCCGATCGCCGCGAGGAGGGTGCCGATCTGGCCGCCCGCGGTGTCGTGGGTGTGCAGGTGCACCGGGAGGTCGAACCGCTCGCGCAGCGCGGTCACCAGGCGGGCCGCCGCGGGGGCGCGCAGCAGCCCGGCCATGTCCTTGATCGCCAGGACGTGCGCGCCGGCGTCGACGATCCGCTCGGCCAGGCGCAGGTAGTAGTCGAGCGTGTAGATCTCCTCGCCCGGGTCGAGGAGGTTGCCGGTGTAGCACAGGGCGACCTCGGCGACCGCGGTGTCGGTCGCGAGCACGGACTCGATCGCGGGGCGCATCTGGTCGACGTCGTTGAGCGCGTCGAAGATGCGGAAGATCGACAGGCCGGTGCGGGCGGCCTCGGCGACGAAGGCGTCGGTGACGCTCGTCGGGTAGGGCGTGTAGCCGACGGTGTTGCGCCCGCGCAGGAGCATCTGGAGGGCGACGTTGGGCATCGCCTCGTGCAGGGCCGAGAGCCGCTCCCACGGGTCCTCGTGGAGGAAGCGCAGGGCCACGTCGTAGGTCGCACCGCCCCAGGCCTCGACGGACAGCAGCTGCGGGGTGAGCCGGGAGACGTGCTCGGCGACGTGGAGCAGGTCGCGGGTGCGCACGCGGGTGGCGAGCAGCGACTGGTGGGCGTCGCGGAAGGTCGTGTCGGTCACCGGGACGTCCGTGCGGGCCCGCAGGTCGGCGGCGAAGCCGGCGGGGCCGAGCCGCAGGAGGCGGTCCCGGCTGCCCTCGGGACGCTCGCCGGTGGGCAGCTGCGGCAGCTTCGTCACGGGGCGCAGGTCGGTCCTGCGCGGGCCGTGCGGCTGGTTGACCGTGACGTCGGCCAGGTAGGTGAGCAGCTTGGTCGCCCGGTCCTTGCCCGTCGGGGCCTCGAGCAGCTCGGGGCGCTCGTCGATGAAGCTCGTCGTCACCCGGCCGGCCTGGAAGTCGGGGTCGGCGAGCACCGCCTCGAGGAAGGGGAGGTTGGTCGCGACCCCGCGGACGCGGAACTCGGCGAGCGCCCGTCGGGCCGGCGGACCGCGAGCGGGAAGGTGCGGGCGCGGCAGGTGAGCTTGACGAGCATCGAGTCGAAGTGGGCGCTCACCTCGGCCCCGACGAAGGTCGTGCCGCCGTCGAGGCGCACCCCGGAGCCGCCGGCGGAGCGGTAGGCGGAGATCGTGCCCGAGTCGGGGCGGAACCCGTTGGCCGGGTCCTCGGTCGTGATCCGGCACTGCAGGGCGAAGCCGTGCGTGCCGATGTCCTCCTGGCGCATGCCGAGCTCGGCGAGGGTCGCGCCGGCCGCGATCCGCAGCTGCATGACGACGAGGTCGACCTCGGTGACCTCCTCGGTCACGGTGTGCTCGACCTGGATGCGCGGGTTCATCTCGATGAAGACGTAGCGGCCGTCCTCGCCGAGGAGGAACTCGACGGTGCCGGCGTTGACGTAGCCGATCGACTTCGCGAAGCGGACCGCGTCGGCGCACATCCGCTCGCGCAGGTCGGGGTCGAGGTTGGGCGCCGGTGCGATCTCGACGACCTTCTGGTGGCGCCGCTGCACCGAGCAGTCCCGCTCGAAGAAGTGGAGGACCTCACCGCTGGCGTCACCGACGACCTGGACCTCGATGTGCCGCGGGTTGACCACGGCCTCCTCGAGGTAGAGGGTCGGGTCGCCGAAGGCCGACTCGGCCTCGCGCTGGGCGGCCTCGAGGGCCCCGCGCAGGTCCTCGCGGCGCTCGACGCGCCGCATGCCGCGACCACCGCCGCCGCTCACCGCCTTGACGAAGACGGGGGAACCCGATCTCCTCCGCGGCGCGCTCGAGGGCGTCGAGGTCGGTCGTCGCCTCGGCGCCGTCGAGGGTCGGCAGGCCGGCCTCCTTCGCCGCGGCGATCGCGCGGGCCTTGTTGCCGGTGAGCTCGAGGACCTCGGCCGGGGGACCGATGAAGGTGATGCCGTGTCGCGCGCACTCCTCGGCGAGCTGGGGGTTCTCCGACAGGAACCCGTACCCGGGGTAGATCGCGTCGACCCCGGCCTCACGAGCCACGCGCACGACGTCCTCGTGGTCGAGGTAGGCCCGGACCGGGTGCCCCTCCTCACCGATGAGGTAGGCCTCGTCGGCCTTCATCCGGTGCTCGGAGAGCCGGTCCTCGATCGGGTAGACCGCGACGGTGGTCGCGTCGAGCTCGGTGGCGGCGCGGAAGGCGCGGATGGCGATCTCGCCTCGGTTGGCGACGAGGATCTTGTGGAACACGGGGGACCTCCGGGGGTGTGGCGGGCGTCACCCGAGGCTACTGACCTGCCGGACCCGGTGATCGGGGGTTCCGCGAAGGGAGACGGCGCGCCGGGCCGTAGGCTCGCCAGCGTGAGCAGCCTGAGCGACCGCGAGCGGTGGGTCTCCGAGGATCCGGTGCACAAGCGCGCCGACCGTGACGACTTCGCGCGCGACCGCGGGCGGCTCATCCACTCGGCCGCCCTGCGACGGCTCTCCGCCAAGACCCAGGTGCTCGGCCCCGGCAGCGACGACTTCGTGCGCAACCGGCTGACGCACAGCCTCGAGGTGGCCCAGATCGGCCGGGAGTTCGGCGGTGCGCTCGGCTGCGCGGCCGATGTCGTCGAGGTCGCCTGCCTCGCGCACGACCTGGGGCATCCTCCCTTCGGCCACAACGGCGAGACGGCGCTCGACGAGGTCGCCGCGGACATCGGTGGCTTCGAGGGCAATGCGCAGACCCTGCGCATCCTCACCCGGCTCGAGCCCAAGCGCGTGCACCCCGACGGGCGCCGGCTGGGCTGAACCTCACCCGCGCCAGCCTCGACGCGGCGACCAAGTACCCGTGGCGGCGCGGCCACGGGCCGGCGCCCACGCCGAAGTTCGGGGTCTACGAGGACGACCTGCCGGTCTTCGACTGGATGCGCGAAGGGAGCCCCGGCGGGCTCGTGCGCTGCCTCGAGGCCGACGTCATGGACTGGTCCGACGACGTCGCCTACTCCGTCCACGACGTCGAGGACGCGATCGCCTCCGGGCGGCTGGACCTGCGCCGACTGCGCGATGCCGACGACAGCGGGGCGGTCGTCGACGTGGCGGCCGAGCACTTCGCCCGCGACCTGGGGCGCGACGCGCTCGCCGAGGGTCTAGAGAGGCTGCTCGCGACCGGTGCCGTGCCCGACGGCTACGACGGCTCGCGGGCCGGGCTCGCGGGGCTCAAGGACATGACCTCACGACTCATCGGGCGCTTCGTCCACGCGGCGGAGCAGGCGACCCGTGCCGTGCATGGGCCCGGCGACCTCGGCCGCTACGACGCCCGCCTCGTCGTGCCCGAGGACTCGCGCGCCGAGGTCGCGGTGCTCAAGGCGGTGGCCGCCCACTTCGTCATGTTCACCGGTGAGCGCGATGACGAGTACGCCCACCAGCGGCAGGTCGTCGCCGACCTCGCGGCGTGGTTCGCCGCCGACCCCGAGGGACGGCTCGACGCCGACCTGCGCAGCGACCTCGCTGCGGCGCCCGACGACGCGGCCCGTCTACGGGTCGTCGTCGACCAGGTGGCGGGCCTGACCGACGTGCGGGCGCTCGCCCTGCACGCGCAGCACTGCCACTAGGGGGAGTGCTCCCCTTCGTCCCGGCGGTGTGGCGTCGCTAGTCTCCTGATCACACAGACAGGGGACCACGATGACACTGACCGACGGCATGGACGTGGCGCGCATGCGCCAGATCGCCGAACAGCTCGTGCTGCAGTCGAAGCAGCTCACCGGCGTGGCACAGGACGGATCGGCCTCGATGAGCAGGCTCGTCGAGGCGTGGCAGGGGCCGGACACGGAGTTCTTCTCGCAGGGGTGGACGCAGGCGGGGCGTCAGTGCGACGAGACGGCCGAGACGCTGCGCTCCTTCGGGGAGCGGACGCGCGCCCAGGCGACCAGCAGGACGAGGCCAGCGGCAACCGCCGAGGCGGCGGAGGTGGCGGGGGCGGCCCTCGAGGCCCCGGTGGGGACGGCGACGGTGTCAGCTCCTCCAACCCCGACATCAAGGACGACACCAAGGACGCCGAGTACAAGGACGTCGACGGCCCGCTGATCGACGAGGGCGGGGTCGAGCCCGACGACGTCAAGCAGGGTGCCCTGGGTGACTGCTGGCTGATCAGCTCGATGAAGGGCATCGCCGGCACGCCCTCGGGCCAGGAGCTGATCGAGAAGAACATCAAGGACAACGGGGACGGGACCTACGACGTCACCCTCTACCGCGATGGGGAGCCGGTCGTCGTCACGGTCGACGGCAAGCTGCCGGTCGGTCCCAACGGCGAGCCGGTGTATGCCAACAACGACGGCGGCGGACGCGAGATGTGGCCCCTGCTCTACGAGAAGGCCATGGCCAAGGAGTTCGGCGGGGACTACGAGGACCTCGACGGCGACTGGCCCGCCAAGGCCATCGAGGCCATGACGGGCAACGAGGTGGAGACCTACGACGAGGGGCTCATGCCCTGGGACGACAAGGACTTCCCCGGCGCCTCGGACCTGCAGGCGAAGCTCGACGACGGCGGCGTCGTCGTCGCCTCGACCGACGGCGACGGCAAGAAGCACTCGGACGGCGACCTCGTGAGCAACCACGCCTACACCGTCACCGACGTCAACCCCGAGACCGGCGAGGTCACCGTGCAGAACCCGTGGGGCAAGGGTGAGGCACCGATCACCATGAGCTACGAGGAGTTCGAGAAGAACTTCGCCCGTCTCGACGTCGGGTCGACCAAGTGAGTGCAGGAGAGGCCATGGACACGACGATCACGCTGCAGCAGAACATCCCTACCCCGGCATGGGGCATGCGCCTCATCGCCGCCAACGTCCACGAGGGGGCGGCCACGGTCATCGTCGAGCCGCCCGGTGAGCCGATGGTCAAGCACCAGGTCGGGGCGGGCGACACGGTGCCCTTCGGGGATCGCGCCCTGCACGTCGACGAGATCACCGGCGGCGGCGACGCCGGGCGGCCGGGGCGTGCGTCCGGACGCGTCACCCTCTCCGTGGTGGACGGTGCCGCCCGGTGAGCACGGTGCGGGGAGTGCGGGCGCTCGCTCTCGTGCCACTGGTGGCCCTGACGGTCGCCGCGTGCGGTGACGACGGGGACTCCGCCCCCGAGAGCACGCCCGAGGGCGCCGTCGTGCTGGTCGAGAACCAGCCGGGCACCGTGGACGGGACGTCCGTGGTCGCCACCGACGTCGAGGGTGACGACGCGACGCTGCGCATCACCGTCGACGGCCCGTCGGAGGCGACGGACGTGAGCGAGGGAGCAACCGTGGACATCGCCGGGGCGAGCTATCGCATCGAGGCGGTGTGGTCCGAGGAGGACGGCGACAGCCCGGGCAGCATGGGTGGGCACGTCATGGTGGTCCCGGCCGACGGCTGACCTCCGCGTCGTCAGGCCATCCGCCTACACTCGACCCCACGAGCGAGAGGGAGCGAGGTGGCCCGTGGCGGGACGGATCCGCGCGGAGGACGTGCAGGCGGTCAAGGAGCGCTCCTCGATCACCGACGTCGTCCGTGAGCACGTCACCCTGCGCCCGGCGGGCATCGGCTCGATGAAGGGGCTGTGCCCCTTCCACGACGAGAAGACGCCGAGCTTCACCGTGCGCGAGACCGTCGGCGCCTACCACTGCTTCGGCTGCGGGGAGGGCGGGGACGTCATCTCCTTCGTGCAGAAGCTCGATCACCTCACCTTCGCCGAGGCCGTCGAGCGCCTCGCGGGCAAGCTCGGCATGGAGCTGCGCTACGAGGAGGGCGGCGGTCCGCGCGACGGCGTCGGCCTGGGCAAGCGCGGTCGGCTGCTCGAGGCGCACCGCGCGGCGGCGGAGTTCTACCACGAGCGGCTGCTCGGCTCGCCGAGCGCGCATCGGGCGGGACTTCCTGCGGGAGAGGGGCTTTGCCTCGCCCGAGGCCAAGCTCTTCGGCATCGGCTACGCGCCGCGGGGCGGCGAGGAGCTCGCCCGGTACCTGCGGGGCAAGGGCTTCACCGACGACGAGCTGACCATCGGCGGGCTCTGCGGCAAGGGCTCGCGGGGGCTCTACGACCGCTTCCGTGGCCGGCTCATCTGGCCGATCCGCGACATCACCGGCGACACGATCGGGTTCGGCGCGCGGCGCCTCTACGACAACGACCGCATCGGGGCCAAGTACCTCAACACCACCGAGACCCCGATCTACAAGAAGTCGAATGTCCTCTACGGTCTCGACCTGGCCAAGAAGGCGATCCGCGACGAGCGCCAGGTCGTCGTCGTCGAGGGCTACACCGACGTCATGGCGGCACACCTGTCGGGGGTCGAGGGGGCGGTCGCGACGTGCGGCACGGCCTTCGGCGAGGACCACATCAAGGTCATCCGGCGCATCGTGCGCGACGAGGCCGACCTGGCGCCGGCCAAGGTGGTCTTCACCTTCGACGGCGACGCCGCGGGGCAGAAGGCCGCGATGAAGGCCTACGCCCAGGACGACAAGTGGGCCAGTCAGAGCTTCGTGGCCGTCGCCCGCGAGGGCATGGACCCCTGCGACCTGCGACTGCGGGAGGGTGACCTCGCGGTGCGCGAGCTCGTCGCCGACGCGGTCCCGATGTTCGAGTTCGCGGTGCGCACGACGCTGACCCGCTTCGACCTCGACACGGCGGAGGGCCGGGTGCGGGGCATGGGCGCCGTCGCGCCGATCATCAACAGCATCCGCGACTCCTCCCTTCGCCCGGAGTACGTGCGCACCGTTGCCGGCTGGGTCGGGGTCGAGGTCGAGCAGATGCGCGATGCCGTGACCCGCGCCGGGCGGATCCAGGCGCGCGACGAGGCGAAGGGGGAGCACCGCACCCAGCAGGAGGCCCCCGAGCCGACGGCCGCGGAGGCGGCCGGCGGCGTGCCGGCGCCCGATCTGCGCGACCCGATCGTCATGGCCGAGCGCCAGCTGCTCCAGTCGATCCTGCAGCACCCCTCGCTCTTCTCGTCCGCCGACCTCGACGCCGTCGAACCGGAGACCTTCTCGGCCCCGGCGCACCGGGCGGTCTTCGACGCGATCCGCTCCGTCGGACCGCTGCTCGAGGGGCAGGCGCACACGGCGTGGCACGCCCTCGTCGACGAGGCGACGCCGCTCGCCGTCTCCTCGCTGCTCGCCGAGCTGTCGGTGGCGCCGCTGCCGGTCGTCCACGACCAGTCGACGGGCCTGCCGCCGGCGAGCTACACCCGCTCGTTGCTCGTGCGGGTGCGCGAGGTGGCCGTCAGCCGACGCATCTCCGACGCGATGTCGCAGATGCGCCGCCTGGCGGCCGACCCGAGCGCCGACCCCTCAGCGCTGCGTGACCTGTCCCTGTCCCTGCAGTCGCTCGAGCGCAGCGCGCCGCGCTGCGCGAGGAGATCGTGTGAGTCCCGTGTGGTCCCGGTGGCAGCGCTCACGAGCGGTGCCCGTCCCCCCAGGTGTCGAGCTCGGTCGCGGCGAGCGGGTCCTCGCGACGGCGGCGGCCGGCGACGAGGTCGTCGTCATCACCTCGTTCCGGCTCGTGGTCACCGGTGGTCCGCTGGCCGAAGGGAGGGCCTGGCACCTCGTCGACCGTGGCCGCTGGGACCCCGAGACCGACGTGCTCACCGTGACCTGGGTCGACGGTGGGCCGGCGGGCAGCTGGACGATCCCCGAGCCCGGTGGGGTGCCCGACGCCTTCCACGAGCGGGTGCAGGCGAGCGTCGTGCTCGTCGAGGAGGTCACGCTCGACCGGGCGCGCAGGGCGCGGGTCGTCCTGCGCAAGGATCTCGAGTCCGGGCGGGTCCTCGCCCAGACGATCGTCGGGCGGGGCTGCGACCCCGACGACCCGCAGCTCGTGGCCGCGACCGAGGAGGTCGCAGCGCGGCTGGCGGAGCAGGTCGGGCGCGAGGCCTGATGACAGTCAACGAGCTGCCCGTCCTCGACCTCGCCGATCTCGACGCCGGCCCGGAGGCGGTCGAGCGCTTCCGTGACGAGCTGCGTCGAGCGACCCACGAGGTCGGCTTCTTCCACCTGCGCCATGGCATCGACCGTGCGGTCGTCGACGAGCTCTTCGACACGGCGCGGGCCTTCTTCGCGCTCCCCGAGGAGGACAAGCGCGCGATCGAGATGACGAGGAGCGCGCAGTTCCGCGGGTGGACGCGTCTGGGGGGCGAGCTGAACCAGGGGCAGGTCGACCACCGGGAGCAGATCGACATCGGCCCGGAGCGGCCGGCGCCCGTCGTCGCGGATCCGCCCTACCTGCGGCTCGACGGGCCCAACCAGTGGCCTGCCGCGCTGCCGCGGCTGCGCACCGTCATCGAGGCGTGGACCGAGCGCCTGGGCCACATCGGCCGACGCCTGATGTCGCAGTGGGCGCTCTCGCTCGGGGCGCCGGCCGACCACTTCGCGTCGACCTTCGACGACGCGTCGACGCTGCTCAAGCTCGTGCGCTACCCGGGCGCGGCCGGCGTCTCGCAGGGCGTGGGCGGTCACAAGGACCCCGGCTTCCTCACCCTGCTGCTCATCGAGCCGGGCAAGGCCGGTCTGCAGGTCGAGACCGACGACGGCTGGATCGACGTACCCCCGACCGACGACTGCTTCGTCGTCAACATCGGCGAGCTCATGGAGGCCGTCACCGACGGCTACCTGCGGGCGACGTCGCACCGGGTGACGGCGCCGCCCGTCGGCACCGAGCGGCTATCCATCCCCTTCTTCTTCAACCCCGGCCTCGACGCCGAGGTGCCGGTCGTCCCCCTTCGTCCGGAGCTGGCGCAGGCCGCCCGTGGCATCACCCAGGACGCGTCCAACGTCGTCTCCGCGCGCTACGGCGACAACCTGCTCAAGGCCCGTCTGCGGGCCCACCCGGACGTCGCGGCGATCCACCACCCCGACCTGGTGGGCACGCCGGACTGATCCGGCCCCCCGTTTTCGTGTCGAGGCCACCTTCTTGCTATGGTGGCGCAGCGCTTCGGCGCGATCCCCTGTAGCTCAATTGGCAGAGCATTCGGCTGTTAACCGGAGGGTTGTTGGTTCGAGTCCAACCGGGGGAGCCAGCACGAGAGGCCCGCACGTCCACACGGACTGCGGGCCTCTCGCATGTCTCTCAGCTCGAGGTCGGAGAGCCGTCGGACGCGCTCGGGCTCGGGGTGCGCGGAGCGGGGCAGTCGCGCAGCGTCGGGGGAGTGAGGGTGCGGGTCGGCAGGCTCCAGCTCGTGCCGAGGTTGGCGCGCACGGCCCGCCGCCACGCCCCGGTCTCGACCATGTCGGCGAGCGCATCGCTGACGTCCTCGCACAGCGCCGTGTCATCGCGCCGCATGGCGATGCCCCACTGCTCGTGGGTGAAGAGCCGGCCGGTCAGCCGCAGCCGATCACGTCCCCTCGACTCCCGGGCGAAGGGGAGGAGGATCGCCGCGTCGGACGTGACCGCCTTGACCTTGTCCTGCTGCAGCATGGCGACGCAGTCGGAGATCGTCGGCTGCACGGTCAGGTGCAGGCCCGGGTAGGCGTCGACGAGCTCGTCGGTCGAGCGTGACCCCTGGACGGTGCAGACGGTGAAGCCACGCAGCTGCCGTGGCGAGCTGATCGTGCTGCGGGCGCGCACGAGCAGGTCCTGCCCGGTCGCCAGGTAGGGCCCGGCGAAGGTCACGTCGTCGGCTCGCTCCGGCGTCATCGAGTAAGCCGCGAGGACGAGGTCGGCCTGACCGGTCTCGAGGAGCGTCTCGCGCTGGTCGGTGACGGCCCGGACGAAGCTGATCCGCGAGATGCCGAGGTACTGCGCGACGTAGCGGGCGACGTCGACGTCGAGCCCGCTGTAGCTGCTGCCCTCGCGCAGGCCGACGCCCGGCTGGTCGTAGGAGATGGCCACCCGCAGCGTGCGGGGCAGGTCGGTCGCGTGCAGGCTGCGGCTCGGTCCCGACGTGCTCGACGGCGTGAGCGTCGAGGTGGACCCGGTCTCGGGGGGCTGGCCGCTGCCCGTCGGGTCGACGTCGACGGGTCGCACGCACGCGGTGAGCAGGGCAGCGCCGATGGCGGCGGCAGCCAGCGCACGGACACGGCGCACGTCGTCCCCCTTCGTCGGACGTGCCCATCCTCGCAGCCCGGTGACTAGGCTGCAGGTGTGACCACGACACTCGTCCTCTCCGTCATCGGCGACGACCGCGCCGGACTCGTCAAGGCTCTCGCCGACGTCATCGAGACCGGCGGTGGCAACTGGGAGCGCAGCCACCTGAGCGAGCTCGCGGGCAAGTTCGCCGGCATCGTCGTCGTCTCGGTGCCGAGCGACCGGGCCGACGCGCTGCGCACCGCGCTCGAGCCCCTGCAGGGTTTGCTCGACGTCACCGTGCACGACGGCAGTGCGCCCGCCGACCCGGCTGGGGGCGGCCAGGACGTGCGGGTCGAGCTGCTCGGCAACGACCGCCCCGGCATCGTCGGTGCGGTCTCGGGGGTGCTCGCCCAGCACGGGCTGAGCGTCGCCGAGCTGGTGAGCACGACGAGCGACGCGCCGATGGCGGGCGGACGGCTCTTCGAGGCGATCGCCGTCGCGACGGTGCCCGCCGGCACCGACCTCGACGCGCTGCAGGCCGACCTCGAGCGGCTCGCCACCGAGATCATGGTCGACCTGACCCTCAGCCCCCACGACGACGAGGACTGAGGGACAGGCCGATCCGCGTCAGCGCTTGGCCGACGAGGAGGCGCGACCCCACGTGGTGCTGGTGTCGGCCGTCGCGAGCTGCCAGTAGCGCGCGGTGGAGGCATAGGCCTTGAGCGTCACCCGGCCGTAGCGGTCGGTCGTGCCGGACTTGACCCACTTCCAGGAGCAGGAGGAGCAGGTCTTCTGCCGGAGGGTGACCTTGGTGCCCGACCAGGCGCGGAAGCCGCTCGGGTAGGAGTTGGGGGAGTAGCGGGTGGCGGTCCCCTTGACCGTGACGTAGCTGCCCGCCCGGCTGGTGCTGATCGTCTGGCGGGCGCCGAGCTTGACCGTCATCTTCGTCGTGTTCTGGGTCATCGCGTTGTAGTTGTAGTCCCAGGCGCCCTCGGGCCGGACCGTGAAGGTCCCGGTGGGGTTCCAGTCGTACCAGTCGATGGTGTCGCTCGTGGCCGGCGACTCGAAGTCGATGATCTCCGTCGTGCCTTGGGTCGGGTGGATGACGTTCCACCAGCCCCAGTCGCCGTAGAGCTGGCAGCCGCGGCTGAACTTCGCGGTGATGCCGCGGTACTCGCTGGTGATCGAGACCTTGCTGGGGACGGTGACCCCGCAGGAGTAGGCGGCCTGGGCCGGGACCGCGGTGACCGCGATGGGGACGAGGGAGAGGGCGGCGGCAGCCGCGGCGCGCTTGAGCATGGGTGGATGACCTCGGATGAGCGAAGGGAGTGTGGCGGGGCAGCCCCCCGACCGAGGAGAAGATTAGAGCCAGCCGCCGACAACCACCAGACCCCATCGGGATCTTTGTCGGACGCCTCGGTCCGGAGGCCACTCACCCCCCGCTGCACGTGCTCAGTGCGCGGCCGGTCACCAGGTGTGCGCGACGTCCACGACGAGTCGCGAACCTCCCGTCGTGGGCGTGATGAAGGCGCGCATCGCAGCGGCCGCGTGCCGATGCCGAAGGTGCTCTGCCCCTCGAAGCTGCCCGCGAAGGCGATCTGGCGGAAGGTCCGGAAGCTGGTCACGTCGACCGCGTTGAGCTTCGAGCGGGGGTCGTAGGTCGCCCGACCGCGACTGTCGTAGGCCGGGCCGCGCACGATGACCCGCAGGTCGGCGTCGCCCTTGAGCCACACCCGCTTGCCCTGGCCCTCGGTGTAGACGGGCGCGTAGCGCACGTCGTAACCGCGCAGCGTTCCGCGCAGGTCGACGACGAAGCGGTCGAAGCAGGTGTGCCGACCGGCTCGTGCGTTGGTGATCTGTGACCACGACATCGTCGGGGCCTGCTTGGCCCAGGAGCCCCAGCTGGTCGAGCACGCCGTGCTCGTCTGCGCCGCAGTCGGTTTCGCCTGCGCCGGTGCGCTCGCCAGAGCGCTCCCGCGACGGCCATCGCCGCCGCGCACGTCGCGGCTGCCAGCCGCGCTCTCATCGATCTCGTCCTGCTCATGACGCCCACATCCCCTGACTCGGGCGGCGGCACCGTTGTCGCCGCATCCACCAAGGATGCTCCCGGCCAGACCGGTGCGCGAGAGGCTGTCGCCGAACGGCAACTCCGCAACACCCTGGGGTCTTGCGGAGTTGGAGACGGTGAGTGTGGTGGGGCCACTGGGGCTTGAACCCAGGACCGACGGATTATGAGTCCGCTGCTCTGACCGACTGAGCTATGGCCCCCTTCGCCCGCAGGCGACGGCGTGAGGTTACCCCGTCGCCCCGCGCGACACATGGTGAGGGAGGGGCCACGGTGAGGGCTGGTGCTCCTGTGGTAGTTGGGGCACAATGGCCGCACAAGCACGTTCGCGTGCACATATCGCTCGAGCAGCACGCCGCAGAGTGTCATTGCGCCGCAGCCGTTCGGTCCTTGCAGGGAGTGCCTGGCGTTGGGGAAGACGTCCATCGCACTCAAGGAGGATCAGGATGTCTGCAGGAAAGCGCATCAGCACCCGAGGTGTGGTGTTCATCCACAGCACCCCGACGGCCCTGTGCCCCCACATCACGTGGGCGCTCGAGTCCGTGCTGGATCAGGCTGTGTCACTGGACTGGACCGAGCAGCAGCTCGGCCGGTCGCTCAAGCGTGCCGAGTTCTCCTGGACGGGGGAGCCCGGCACCGGCGCCAAGCTGGCCTCCGCCCTTCGTGGCTGGGACAACGTGCGCTACGAGGTCACCGAGGAGCCCACTCCGGGTCTCGACGGCTCCCGCTGGAGCCACACGCCGACCCTCGGCATCCACCACGCGACGATCAGCGCCTCCGGCGACGTCGTCCTGCACGAAAACCGCCTGCGTGAGGTCATGACCCTCGCCCAGGGCGCCGGCGAGGCCGTCGAGGACATGCTCGGCGAGCTCCTCGGCGACGCCTGGGACGCCGAGCTCGAGCCCTTCCGCCACGCGGGCGACGGTGCCCCCGTCCGGTGGCTGCACAAGGTCGGCTGACCGGACCCACCCACGCCCCATGCACGAAGGGGGCTGCGCACCCTCCTTGGCGCAGCCCCCTTCGTGCTGCCCTTCGAAGCGCCCTTCGAGGCGGTCGCTGCGCGACCTTCCACAGGGAGCGGGAGATAGCTGCCTCAGGGACCGGGGGAGCGGCTCCGTGACCTGACCTGCCGGTAGCGCGATGGATTTACAGGTGATTCACACACCACCCGTCCACGTCACCGTGCCGAAACCCGTTGCGCGAGACCAAGAAACGCGGCCTCCATAGCGTCATCGCACCCAACCACAGGAGTGCTGATGATCGACTCGACCTCACGTCGTACCGTCCTGCAGGCAGGCGGGCTCACCGCCGGCCTGGCCGCCCTGACCGCCGCCGTCGGCTCGCCCGCCCACGCCGTCGAGACCCCCGACTTCACCCCGCTCAGCGGGTCACGAGGCAAGGGGACCAAGGTCGTCGTGCTCGGCGGGGGGATCGCGGGCCTGACCGCGGCCTACGAGCTGCGCAAGGGTGGCTACGACGTCACGGTCCTCGAGGCCATGGACCGGCCCGGCGGACGCAACTGGACCGTCCGCGGCGGCACGAGCGCGACGGACACCCAGGGACGCACGCAGCGGGCGTCGTTCTCCCGCGGGGAGTACATGAACGCCGGCCCCGGCCGGATCCCGCAGCACCACGTCACCCTCGACTACTGCCGCGAACTCGGCGTGGCCATCGAGCCCTTCGTCAACGTCAACGCCGAGGCGTACCTCTGGCGCCCCGGCACGGCGCTCGACGGTGAGCGGATCAAGCACCGGGCGGCCAAGTCCGACGTCCTGGGCTACATCAGCGAGCTGCTCGCCCAGGCGACGACGTCAGGCTCCCTCGACTCGAGCCTGTCCGCGGCCGAGAAGACCGCGCTGCTGCGCCTGCTCACCGGTCTCGGTGGCCTCAACAGCAGCTACGCGTACACCGGAGGCGGTCGGCGAGGCTACTCCGAGGAGCCGGCCGAAGGCCTGCAGGCGGGCGTCCCGCTCGACCCGTGGTCGATGAGCGACGTGCTGCTGAGCGGCATCGGCAACTACTTCCCCTTCGAGCTCAGCTGGGACCAGTCGATGATGATGTTCCAGCCCGTCGGGGGCATGGACCGCATCGCCTACGCCCTGGAAAAGGCCGTCAGCAAGGGCAACATCACCTACCAGGCCGTCGTCACCGACATCCGCACCTCGGCCGACGGCGTCGAGGTGGCCTACCGGACCAAGGGCGGCACCCGCCGCATCACGGCCGACTACTGCGTCGCCGCGATGCCCCCGCACATCACCGCCAAGATCAGCTCCAACCTGCCCAAGGACGTCGTCGCGGCCATGAAGTCGGCCAGCGTGAGTGACGCCGGCAAGATCGGCATCGAGTACTCGCGACGCTGGTGGGAGCAGGACCACGACCTCTACGGCGGCATCACCAACTCCTCCAACGAGCTGGCCAACATGTGGTTCCCCTCGCACGGCTTCCAGGGCGATGGCGGCGTCGTCATCGGCTACTACAACACCGGCGCCTCCGCCCGCACCTACGGCCAGCTCTCGCCGGCCGCCCGCCAGGCCAAGGCCGTCGCCCAGGGCGCGGAGATCTTCGGTCCGACCTACGCCGAGGGCGTGCAGTCGGCCTTCTCCGTCGACTGGATGAGGGTGCCGCACATCGAGGGCGCGTGGGTCAGCTGGCCGACGGCCAGGGCCCCGGCACCCCCTACGCCAAGCTTCTCGAGCCGAGCGGCCGCGTCCACTTCGCCGGTGACCACCTCTCGCACGCCATCGCCTGGCAGCACGGGGCGATGACCTCCGCCCGCGCCGCGGTCGCGGCGATCCACACGAGGGTCACCTCGTGACCCCGAGCCACACCCCCCGCACCGGCACCACCCCTGCACAGCACCGCCACACCACCACGAAGGGCACCACCATGCGTCGTCGCTCCACCATCGCCATCGCCACCGTCTGCGGTCTCGCCGTCGGTCTCCCCGCCGGGGCCGCGACCTTCAAGGCCGTCGGCCCGCCGAAGCCGACCGAGTACACCCGCGTCCTGCCGGCCGGCCAGGACAACCCGATGATCGCCGACGGCGTCGCGCTCGGCTCCAACCTCTCGACGTACCAGGCGAGCGGCCTCGGTCCGACCTCCGCCAACCCGAGCGCTCCGGCCGGGTCCGCCGAGCGCTACATCGACGCGGCGACCTTCCCCGGCGGCACCCTGCCGCAGGGTGTGACGGTCACCGAGGCGCAGGGCCTCAACGTGCTCGAGGCCATCGGCAACAACCTCGAGCGCGCCGGTCTGGACTACGACGACGTCACGACGATGCGCGTCTTCCTGTCCAACCCGGAGGGCGCCGAGACGGCCGACTTCAACGGCTGGAACCGGGCCTACCGCCAGTACTTCGCCAACACCAGCCTGTCCACGGGCAAGCCGATCCCGGTCTCGATGGGCACCGCCGCACCGAAGAACCCGATCGTCACCAACTCCGCCCGCCCGTCGCGCTTCGCGGTCGAGGTGGAGAACCTGCCGGTCCAGGGCTGGCTCGTCGAGGTCGAGGTGACCGCCGCCTACCCCAAGGGCAACGGCAAGAAGTGACCCGGCCCCGGAGGTGCCGTCACGTGGGGTGACGGGACCACCGGCATGACGAAGGGAGGGGACGCGCGAGTCGCGCGTCCCCTCCCTTCGACCGTCTCGTGGGGAGGAGGCGTCAGTCGTCGGCGGCGGCTCCGGCCACGGTCGGGGCTGTCGCCAGAGCATCGCCAGCGGTGCGTCCACGACGGTTGATCCGCCGCTCGAGCAGGCCGGCGAGCGAGGTCAGGCCCCAGTTGACGACGATGAAGACGATCGCGACGACGACGAGCGCGGCGAAGATGTTGGAGTGCAGCGACGAGAGGTTCTGCCCCTGCTGCAGCAGCTCCGGATAGGTGATGACGGTGCCGAGCGCGGTGTCCTTGAGGATCACGACGAGCTGGCTGACCAGCGCCGGCAGCATCGCCGTGACCGCCTGCGGGATCTGGATCGAACGCAGCACCTGACCCGGCGACAGGCCCACCGCCAGGCCGGCCTCTGGCTGGCCGGCGGGCAGCGAGTGCACGCCCGAGCGCAGCAGCTCGGCCATGACCGCACCGTTGTAGAGGGTCAGCGCCGTGACGACCGCGGCCAGCGGGTTGATCTCCGCCGAGAAGACGCCGTTGTAGGCGTAGATCCCGAAGAAGAAGATCATCATGATCAGCACGGGGATCGCGCGGAAGAACTCGACGACCGCGCCGCTGAGCCAGCGGATGACCCGGTGGCCCGACAGCCGGCCCGAGCCGAAGACGAAGCCGAAGATGCTCGCGCCGACGACCGACAGGGCAGCCGCCTTGACGGTGTTCCACAGGCCGATGAGCAGGTAGTAGCGCCAGGTCTCCCAGGTGGCCATGGGCGACCACTTCGCGCCGGAGAACTCCTCGTACTCGTTGAGCTTGCCGACGACGACCCACAGGATCGCGGCCGCGACGAGGAGGCCGAGCACGGCGATGATCCGGTAGCGCATCCGCGCCTTGGGGCCGGGGTTGTCGAAGAGGACGGTCTGGGTGCTCATCGCTTGACCGCCATCCGCCGCGACAGGCTCGTCAGCCCGATGCCGATCGGCAGGGTGAGGAGCAGGAAGAACCCGGCCACGAGGGCGAAGGTCACGTAGTTGAGGTCGGCACGCAGCTCGATCGCCGCGCTCATGAGGGCGGCGGTCTCGGCGACGCCGATGGCCGCAGCGACCGTCGTGTTCTTGATCAGGGCGATGGTCACCGAGGCGAGGGGGGCGATGGCGCCGCGAATCGCCTGGGGGAGCACGACGTGGCGCAGGTTCTGGGTGAAGCCCAGACCGATCGAGCGCGCCGCCTCGGCCTGACCGGGCGGCACGGTGTTGATCCCGCTGCGGATCGCCTCGCAGACGAAGGCCGCGTGGTAGACGGCCAGGCCGACGATCGCCCAGCGCACACCGTTGTCGGTGATCGAGGTCGGGCTGTTCTCGTCGGCGAGGTTGATGCCCAGGTCGTAGAGCATGACCATGATCGTGAAGGTGAGGATCAGAGTCAGCGGGGTGTTGCGCACGATGTTGACGTAGGCGCTCCCGGCGAAGCGGAAGACCGCGACCGGCGAGACCCGCATGATCGCGATGATCGTGCCGAGCACGAGTGCCCCCGCGAGGGAGAAGGTCGCCAGCTTGATGGTGAGCCAGAAGGCCCCCCACACGTCGAACTGCTGGAAGAGCTCGCTCATCCACTACTCCTTGTCGATGGCGTCGTCAGCGGTGGCACGAAGGGGGCCGAGCGCACCTCGCGCAGGTGGCCGGCCCCCTTCGTCCACCCGGTCAGGAGCAGGCGTCGAGCTTCGGCGGGTTGGTCTTGGCGTCGACCTTGAAGTTCGCCGGACCGAAGTTCTTCTCCACCGCCTTGTCCCACTCGCCGTCGTCGACCATCTTGGTCAGGGCCTTGTTGACGTCCTCGCAGAGCGCGGTGTCGCCCTTCTTCAGGCCGACGCCGTAGCGCTCCTCGGAGAAGGGCGCGCCGACGACCTTGAGCTTGCCCTTGTACTGCTCCTGCGCTGCGTAGCCGGCGAGGATCGTGTCGTCGGTCGTCAGGGCGTCGAGCTGGCCCTTGGAGACGGCCTCCGCGCACTTGGAGTAGGTGTCGAACTCCTGGAGGTTGACGCCCGGGACCTCCTTCTTGACGTTGTCCGCCGACGTGGAGCCGGTGACCGAGCACAGCTTCTTGCCGTCGAGGTCCTCGGGCCCGGTGATCTTGGCGTCGGTGGCGACGAGCAGGTCCTGGCCGGCGATGAAGTACGGCCCGGCGAAGGAGACCTTCTCCTTGCGCTCGTCGGTGATCGAGTAGGTGGCGAAGATCAGGTCGACCTGGCCGGTGGCGATGAGGTCCTCGCGCTGCTTGCTCGGGGCCTGGACGAACTGCACGTCCGTCTTGCCGAGCTCCTTGGCCACGTAGTTGGCGACGTCCACGTCGAAGCCGGAGTAGGTGTTGCCCTCCTTCAGGCCGAGACCCGGCTGGTCGAACTTGATGCCGATCTTGATGCTGCTGTCGTCTCCGGAGCCACCGGATCCGCTCCCGCCCCCGCTGTCGCCGCCGCAGGCCGCCAGGCCCAGGGCGAGGACGAGGGTTGCTCCTGCTGCGCCGAGTCGTCGCGTCATCATGGTTGTTCCTCCTGGTTGGGTCGTGCGCTGGTCAGTGGCTGAGGATCTTGCCGAGGAAGTCCTTGGCGCGATCGCTGCGAGGGTTGGTGAAGAACTCCTCGGGCGTCGCCGTCTCGACGATCTGCCCGTCGGCCATGAAGACGACCCGGTCGGCCGCGCGCCGGGCGAAGCCCATCTCGTGGGTGACGACGATCATCGTCATGCCGGTCTGCGCGAGCTGGGTCATGACGTCGAGGACCTCGTTGATCATCTCGGGGTCGAGGGCCGACGTCGGCTCGTCGAAGAGCATGACCTTGGGGTCCATGGCGAGGGAGCGGGCGATGGCGACGCGCTGCTGCTGGCCGCCGGAGAGCTGGGCGGGGTACTTCGAGGACTGGGCGTCGACGCCGACCCGGGTGAGCAGCTCCTTGGCCCGGGCGGTCGCCTCGGCCTTGGACTTCTTGCGCACCTTGATCGGACCGAGCGTGACGTTGTCGAGGATCGTCTTGTGCGCGAAGAGGTTGAAGGACTGGAAGACCATGCCGACGTCGGCGCGCAGCCGGGCCAGCTCCTTGCCCTCCTCGGGCAGGGGCTTGCCGTCGACGGTGATGCTGCCCGACTCGAAGGTCTCCAACCGGTTGATCGTGCGGCACAGCGTCGACTTGCCCGACCCGGACGGCCCGATGACGACGACGACCTCGCCTCGGCCGACGGTGAGGTTGATGTCCTTGAGCACGTGGAGCTGCCCGAAGTGCTTGTTGACGTCGGTGAGGACGACGAGGGGCTCGTGGGTCCCGGTCTCGCGGGGCGCGGTGTCGCTCGGCATGCGACCGAACCTATCCCGCCCGAGTGTGCCCGTGGTCACGCACGCGCGCCGACGTGACCTGAGTGAGACACTCCGGTCACGCCGGCGCGGCGTGGGCTGGGCTCGTCAGAGCGGGATGTTGCCCGTGCTCGCGCGCGAGCAGGCGCCTCCGCGAGGGCCGTCGCGACGGCGGAGCGGGTGCGGGTGGGCTCGACGATCTCGTCGACGACACCGATCTCGACCGCTCGCGGCAGACCGCCCGAGAGCCGGTCGTGCTCGTCGGCGAGCTGCTGCTCGACCTCGGCGACCTCCGACTCGTCGACCTCGGCGAGCCGGCGGCGGTGGAGGATGCGGATGGCCGCGACCGAGCCCATGACGGCCACGTGCGCGTCCGGCCAGGCGAAGACCTTCGTCGCGCCGAGCGAGCGCGAGTTCATCGCGATGTAGGCGCCGCCGTAGGTCTTGCGGGTCACGACGGTGACCCGGGGGACGACGGCCTCGGCGAAGGCGTGCAGGAGCTTCGCCCCCCTTCGCACGACGCCGTCCCATTCCTGGCCGACGCCGGGCAGGTAGCCGGGCACGTCGACGAGGACGACGAGCGGGACGCCGAAGGCATCGCACATGCGCACGAAGCGCGCCGCCTTCTCCGCAGACGACGAGTCGAGGCAACCGCCGAGGCGCATCGGGTTGTTGGCGATGACGCCGACGGTGCGTCCGCCCATGCGGCCGAGCGTCGTGACGATGTTGGGCGCCCACCGGCCGTGCAGCTCCTGCACCTCGCCGCTGTCGAGCAGCTGCTCGACGAGGGGGTGCACGTCGTAGGCCCGCTTCGCCGACTCCGGCAGCTGCTCGGCGAGGTCGACATCGGTGACGGCCGCGAGGTCGAAGTCGCCCTGGTCGCTCAGCAGCCGGCACAGGGTGCCGGCCCGGCCGTAGGCGTCGTCGATGGACTCGGCGAGCACGTGGACGACGCCGGAGCGGCGACCGTGCGGCTCGGGACCACCGAGGCGAAGGGCGTCGACGTCCTCACCCGTCACCGAGCGGACGACGTCGGGGCCGGTGACGAAGATGCGCCCCTCCGGGGCGAGGATGACGATGTCGGTCAGGGCCGGGCCGTAGGCGGCACCGCCGGCGGCGGCACCGATGACGACCGAGATCTGGGGGATCTTGCCCGACGCGCGGTCATGATCGCGAAGACCTCGCCGACGGCGTGCAGCGAGACGACCCCCTCGGGCAGGCGCGCCCCACCGGAGTGCCACAGGCCGACGACGGGGACGCCGTCGGCGAGGGCGCGCTCGTAGGCGGCGACGACGACCTTGCAGCCGGCGACGCCCATGGCGCCGCCCATGATCGTCGCGTCGGAGGCGAAGACGACGACCGGCTGGCCGCCCACGGTGCCTGTCGCGGCGAGCATGCCCGAGTCGTCGTCGGGCGTGAGCAGCTCGACCGAGCCCTCGTCGACGAAGGCCGCGATGCGGTGGTTGGGGTTGCGCGGGTCCTGCTCGCGAGGAACCTTGACGCGCTTGCCGACCGCGGCGGAGGCGGCATTGGGCTGGCGGGTCACGAGTGCGTCCCGAAGGCGAGGGCGACGTTGTGCCCGCCGAAGCCGAAGCTGTTGTCGAGGACGAGCAGATCACCGTCGCCGAGCGGGCGAGGGGTGTCGCGGACGATGTCGAGGTCGACCGCCGGGTCGAGGTTGTCGATGTTGATCGTCGGCGGCGCGACCCGGTCGCGCACGGACAGAGCGGCGAAGATCGCCTCCAGGGCCCCGGCGGCGCCCAGGAGGTGGCCGGTCATCGACTTCGTGCCGCTGATGGCCATGTGGTCGGCGTCGGCGCCGAAGGCCCGGCGGATCGCGGCGACCTCGCGGCGACGTCGCGACGGGGCGTCGACGTCGCGTGCGCGTTGATGTGCACGAGGTCGGCCGGGGTGGCCCCGGCGTCGCGGACCGCGTCGGCCATGGCGCGGGAGGCGCCGGCGCCCTCGGGCTCGGGGGCCGCGATGTGGTGCGAGTCGGCGCTCACGCCGAAGCCGGCGAGGGTGCAGATGATGTCGGCGCCGCGGCGCGGGCGTGCTCCTCGGACTCGAGGACGAGGATCGCGCCGCCCTCGCCGAGGACGAAGCCGTCACGGTCGGAGTCGTAGGGGCGCGAGGCGGTCTCGGGGGAGTCGTTGCGCGTGGAGAGCGCCTGCATCGCGGCGAAGCCGGAGATGGGCAGCGGGTGGATCGAGGCCTCGGAGCCACCGGCGATGACGACATCGGCCTTGCCGTCACGGATGAGCTGGGCGCCGTAGCCGATCGACTCGGCGCCGGAGGAGCAGGCGGAGACGAGGGTGTGCGCACCGGCCCGGGCGCCGAACTCCAGGGAGACCGTTCCGGACGCCGAGTTGGGCATGAGCATCGGGATCGAGAGCGGGTAGACGCGACGAGGGCCCTTGGTGCGCAGGGCCTCCCACGCGGTGAGCAGGGTCTGCACGCCACCGATGCCGGTGCCGACGGCGCTGGCGAGGCGCTCCGGCTCGACCTCGGGGGAGCCGGCGTTGGTCCACGCCTCACGGGCGGCGACGAGGGCGTACTGGGCGAAGGGGTCGAGGCGCTTGGTCTCGACCTTCTTGAGCACCTCGGACACGGGGGTCGTCAGCTGCGCGGCGAAGCTCACCGGCAGCTCGAACTCCTCGACCCAGGAGGCGTCGAGGGCGCGCGCGCCGGGACGGCCGGCGAGCAGTGCCTGCCAGGTCTCCTCGGCGGTGCCGCCGAGCGGGGTCGTGGCTCCGACGCCGGTGACGACGACGGTGGGTCGGGGAGAGGACATGCGGGGCTCCTGTGGGTCGGTGGACGCGGCCGGGCGGTTCCCCCCTTCGCTCGTGACGAAGGGGGGAACGTCACCGGATCAGGCCGGCTGGTTGGCCTTGATGAAGTTGACGGCGTCGCCGACGGTCTTGAGGTTCTTGACCTCCTCGTCGGGGATCTTGGCCCCGAACTTCTCCTCGGCGGTGACGGCGATCGTCATCATCGACAGCGAGTCGACGTCGAGGTCGTCCGTGAAGGTCTTGTCGGCGGTCACCTCGGACGCGTCGACACCGGTCTCCTCCGAGACGATCTCGGCGAGGCCGTCGAGAATCTCCTGGTCGCTGAATGCCATGGAACTGCTCCTTCGTGTTGCGGTTGGGGCGGTGTGCTGGCCCGATGACCCGTCGGACCGACGGGTGAACTAGGGGAGGGTCACGACCTGCGCGGCCCAGACGAGACCGGCACCGAAGCCGATCTGGAGCGCCAGACCGCCGGGCGCGACCTCGCCCTCGCGGAGCATGCGCTCCATCGCGAGGGGGACCGAGGCCGCGGAGGTGTTGGCCGTGGTGACGATGTCGCGGGCGATGGGCAGCTCGGCCGGCAGACCCAGGGTCTTGGCCATCTGGTCGATGATCCGCACGTTGGCCTGGTGGGGGATGAAGGCGGCGAGCTCGTCGGCGCGGACCCCCGCGACGTCGAGCGCGCGCTGGGCCTCCTTGGCCATCGACCACACGGCCCAGCGGAAGACGCTCGGACCCTCCATGATGATCGCCGGCCAGCGCAGGTCCCGGTCGTCGCGCAGCTCGGTCCAGGCATCGCGCTGCGTGATGAAGCGGTGCTTGTCGCCGTCGCTGCCCCACACGGTCGGGCCGATGCCGGGGGTCTCGCTGCGGGAGACGACAGCGGCACCGGCGCCGTCGCCGAAGATGAAGGCGGAGCCGCGGTCCTGCGGGTCGGTGAAGTCGAGCAGCTTTTCGACCCCGACGACGAGGACGTGCTCGGCGGTGCCGACACGGATCATGTCGTTGGCCACGGAGATCGCGTGGCAGTAGCCCGCACACGCGGCGGAGATGTCGAAGGCCGCTGCGCCGCAGCCGAGCCGGGCCGCGAGGATCGGGGCGGCGGCGGGCGTCTGGTAGGGGTGGGTCACCGTGGCGACGAGCACGGCGTCGACCTGGTCGGCGCCCAGGCCGGCGTAGTCGAGGGCCGCGCGCGAGGCGTGCTCGGCCATGTCGACGACGCTCTCGTCCTCGGCCGCCTTGTGGCGCGAGGCGATGCCGGAGCGCTCGCGGATCCACTCGTCGGAGGAGTCGATCGCCTCGATGATCTCGCTGTTGGGGACGACCCGCTCGGGGCGGTAGGCGCCGATGCCCGTGATGCGCGCGTGGTGCAGGACGTCGGGAACGCCCAGGGTCGCGGCGCTCACGCGATCGACCCCTCGGGGTGCAGGCGCAGCAGGGGCTGGCCGGGGGAGACCGGGTCGCCGTCCTCGACGAGCCACTCGACGACGGTGCCGCCGTGGTCGGCCCGCACCTCGAGCGTGTCGCGAAGGGAGGAGATGCGGGCGACGACGTCGCCCGGGGTGACGGCCGCGCCGGGAGCGCTCGAGCCGACCTCGACGGTGCCCTTGACCGGCGCGGTGACCAGGCGCCAGGTCGGCTGGGAGGCCGACCGCGCGAGCCGTGCTCGCGCACCATGCGGTGGGCGGCCTCGAGGTCGTCGGGAGACTTGAGGGCGAGCACCTCGACACCCTTGAGGCCGCGCTTGGCCAGACCGGTGAGGGCACCGGCCGGCGGGATCTCGATGACGCCGGTGACGCCGAGGTCCTTGAGCGTCTCCATGCACAGGTCCCAGCGCACCGGGTTGCTCACCTGGCTGACGATGCGCGAGAGCACCTCGCGGCCGGAGTGGATGACGGCACCATCGACGTTGGAGACGAGCGGGACCCGGGCGTCGTGGGTCGAGACGGCTCGGGCGAGGCGGCCCATCTCGGCGACGGCGGGGGACATGTGCTCCGTGTGGAAGGCGCCGGCAACCTTGAGGGGCATGACCCGCGCCTTGGCCGGCGGGGCCTCGGCCAGGGCCGCGAGCTGCTCCATCGTGCCGGCGGCCACGACCTGACCGGCGCCGTTGACGTTGGCCGGGGTGAGGCCGTGCTGCTCGAGGACGGTGAGCACCTCGTCGGGGTCGCCACCGAGGACGGCGCTCATGCCGGTGGGGGTGGCCTGTGCCGCGGCGGCCATGCCGCGACCGCGCTCGCGGACGAGGACCATGGCCTGCTCGGCGGAGATGACGCCGGCAGCCGAGGCCGCGGTGATCTCACCGACGCTGTGGCCGGCACCGGCGCCGACGACGCGGAAGCCGTCGGCCGGGTGCTCGAAGAGCGCCAGCAGCGACAGCAGGCCCGCGGCGACGATGAGCGGCTGCGCGACCGCCGTGTCCTTGATCGTCTCCTCGTCGCTCGTCGTGCCGTGGGTGGCGAGGTCGATGCCGGCGACGGCGGACAGCCAGTGCAGGCGGTCGGCCACGCCGGGCAGCTCGAGCCAGGGAGAGAGGAAGCCGGGCGTCTGGGAGCCCTGACCGGGGCAGGTGATGGCGAGCACCCATCCAGAGTCGCGGGCGAAGGGCGGCGCGGGCGAGGTCGACCACGCCAGAGAATCACCCGTCGGAGTTGGAGGGTTCCTCCAAGATGGCGCCGAGGGTCAGGGCGACACGCACGGTGAAGGCCTCGTGCGGGTCGGTGAGGTCGTAGCCGGTGACCTCGCTGATCCGGCCGAGGCGGTAGCGCACCGTGTTGACGTGGACGATGAGGGCGCGGGAGGTCGCCTCGAGACCGGGGGAGTCGAGGTGGGTGCGTGCGGTCTCGAGCAGGCTCGGGTGCTCGGCGAGCCGGTGGTGCACCTGGCTCGACGAGGGCGGCGTGGGCGAGGTCGTCGCCGGCGACGGCTCGCTCCCCGAGGAGGTCGTCC
>NZ_JBNFOF010000015.1:0-28872 GCF_057364645.1 Janibacter sp. CFPM2_SD2 | reverse complement strand
GTCGTTGGACAGCCCGAGCCGAGGACCCCTCGGGCCCGCGGTCGGCGAGCCGGGCCGCGAGGCGGGCGAGCGTGCGCGCCTCGAGAGGTCGCCGGATCCGGCTGGCGGCCATGACGACCCCGACCCGGGCCGAGCCGGTCTCGTCGGCGGTGGCGTTCACCGACCGGGCCTCGTCGAGCACGATCTCCATCGCGGGCGTGATCCCGCCGACCGGCCCGGCGTAGGACGTCGGGTCGACTTGGATCTCGAGCCAGCGCGACCCCTCGGCGCCGTCGTCGAGGGCGGCCTCGCGCACGATGCGCCGCATGTCGGCCTCACCGTGCACGCAGTGCCGCGCGGCGTCGTAGAGCCGCTGGAAGCGGAACCAGCCGCGCTCGTCGGCCGCGGACAGCCGCGGGGGATAGGCCGAGCGAAGGAGTCGGGCAGCCGCAGCCCGTGGGCCGCGGCGAGGTCCCGGACCGACTCGACGCGCATCGACCCGGTGAAGTGCAGGTGGAGGTGCGCCTTGGGCAGGGCCCGCAGGTCCCGTGCCGGGGCGCTCAGTCCCGCTCCTCGTCGCGGCCGTCGATGATGTGCACCGCCGCCTCCTCGGCCGAGGCGGCGCCGCCGTCGACGCCGACGTCGCGACCCCAGGCCTGGTCGTCGTGGTCCTCGTGGCTGCCCTCGTCGGGGCTGACGAGGCGTCCGGCGCGCGCGTCGCCGACCTCGGAGTCGCCGATCCAGTCGTCCTCGGCGGCGATGGCGTCGGGGTCGTCGCCGCCCACCCGACCGTCGCCGCGTCGCGAGGGGTCCTCCTCGGACCACGTGGTGTCGGGCTCCTCCTGCTTGAGCCGCTCGTCGATCGTCTCGCCGACGGCCTGCTCCGCAGCGGTCACCCCGTGCGCGTAGGACCCACGGGGGGAATCGGGCGGGGAGTACCCCGCGTCGAGCACGTCCTCGCCCTCCGCCCCCGTGCCCATGAGGCTGTCGCCGGGCTGCAGCTGGTCCTCGTCGTCGAGGCTGTAGCTCGTGAGGTCGGTGTCGAGGTCCTCGCGCTCGCTCATCATCACTCCTTGGTGGTCTCCAGCTGCTCCGCGGCCGCGATCAGGACGCAGGTCGCGACCGTCTCCATCGCCTCGGTGAGCTCCGCCATGGGCGGCATCGTCGGGGCGAGGCGGATGTTGGTGTCCTGCGGGTCGTCGCCGTGGGGGAAGGAGGCGCCGGCCGGCGTGAGCGAGAGGCCGGCCTCCTTGGCGAGGGCGACGACGCGCGAGGCGGTGCCGGGCAGGACGTCGAGGTTGACGAAGTAGCCACCGGTCGGGCGGTTCCACGTGGCCACCCCGAGGCCGCCGAGCCGCTCGGTGAGGACGCGGTCGACCTCGGCGAACTTCGGCGCGATGATCTCCGCGTGCTTGCGCATGTGCGCCCGCACGCCCTCGGCGTCGCCGAAGAACTCGACGTGGCGCAGCTGGTTGACCTTGTCGGGCCCGATCGACCCCTTGCCGAGGTGCTCGAGGTACCAGGCGACCTGCTCCACGGACGAGGCGAGGAAGGCCACGCCCGCGCCCGCCCAGGTGATCTTCGAGGTCGAGGCGAACATGACGGTGCGGTGCGGGTGGCCGGCGCCCGAGCACAGCGTGATGATGTCGGCGCTCTTGGCCTCGTCCTCGGTGAGGTGGTGCACCGCGTAGGCGTTGTCCCAGAAGATCTTGAAGTCGGGGGCGGCCGTCTCCATGCCGGCCAGACGGCTGGCGACCTCGTGGGTGACGATCGAGCCGGTCGGGTTGGCATAGGTCGGCACGATCCACATGCCCTTGACCGAGGGGTCGGAGCCGGCGATGCGGGCGACCTCCTCGACATCCGGCCCGTCGTCCGTCATCGGCACGGTCACCATCTCGATGCCGAGGTCCGCGAGCAGGGCGAAGTGGCGGTCGTAGCCGGGGACCGGGCAGATGAAGGTGACCTTGTCCTCCTTCGCCCACGGGCGGGGGGAGTCGATGGCACCGAAGAGCAGCAGGTCGACGAGGACGTCGCGCATCATCGTCAGCGAGGAGTTGCCCCCGGCGACGATCTGCTCCGGCTCGACCCAGAGGAGCTCGGCGAAGATCTCGCGCAGCTCGGTGAGGCCGGAGAGGCCGCCGTAGTTGCGCACGTCGGTCCCGGCGCGGTCCGTCGTGGCCGAAGGGAGGGAGAGCATCGGGTCGGCGAGGTCGAGCTGTGCGGAGCTCGGCTTGCCGCGGGTGACGTCCAGCTTGGCGCCCTTCGCGGCCTGGGCCGCGTGGGCCTCCCGCTGGGTCTGCGCGAGGGTGCGCAGCTCCTCGGCGGAGAGGTCGGACAGGGGGCGGGCGTCGGGCGTCGAAGTCACGCGGACAGTCTTCCACCTCGTGCGGGTTCGCGGTGCAGTGCCTGCGTGACGTACAGTGATGCCTCGGTTGACTTGGACCAGACTCTCCGGCGTGCCCGCACATCGGTGACGACGGACCGGGACGACCGCGGGAGATCGCCCCCAACGCGACCTCCCGAAGGGCAGTGGCTCAATTGGTAGAGCACCGGTCTCCAAAACCGGCGGTTGGGGGTTCGAGTCCCTCCTGCCCTGCGTTGCACGACACCCGTTGCGCAGCCAGGTGAGACCCCTCGACGGAGATGAGACGACGTGAGCCAGCTCGGAGCGCAGCCGACCAAGGCGCGGCGCGAGCCGAAGGGTGGCAACCCGATCTCTCGCTTCTTCGGGTCCATCGGCCTCTTCCTTGCCCAGGTGCTCGACGAGCTCCGCAAGGTCGTCCGGCCGACTCGGTCCGAGCTGATCAACTACACGCTCGTGGTGATCGTCTTCGTCACCGTGATGATGCTCGTCGTCTCGGGACTGGACGCGGTCTTCACCCGGGTTGTGCTCTGGGTGTTCGGCGGCTGACGCCGCCGCACCGATCCGCATCCCGGGCGCTCCCGCGCCGTCGTACGAAGTCGAAATGAGGAAACAGGTCATGTCCGAGCAGGCCCCGACCCCCGAGTCCCAGGACACCGAGGGCACCTCGAGCGTCATCGCCGCCGAGCAGGCCGAGCACGCTGCGCAGCCGCCGGCGGACCTCCCTTCGGCCCAGGACGCGGACGACGCCCGCGCCGCCGACGAGGCCCTCGAGGAGGCCGCTGCCGAGCAGGCCGACGACGAGCAGGTCGCCGACGAGCCGACCGCGGCCGCCGCCGACGAGGACGGCGACGTCCTGCCCGAGGACAGCGCCGACCCGGTCCAGGCCTTCAAGGACGACCTCGCCGGCAAGTTCGGCGACTGGTACGTCATCCACACCTACGCGGGCTACGAGAACCGCGTGAAGCACAACCTCGAGACGCGTGTCGCCAACCTCGACATGGAGGACTACATCTTCGAGGTGGCCGTCACGATCGACGAGGTCACCGAGATCAAGTCCGGCCAGAAGAAGGTGCGCAAGCAGCCGCGCATGCCCGGCTACGTCCTCGTCCGCATGGACCTGACGGACGAGTCGTGGGGCGCAGTGCGGCACACCCCGGGCGTCACCGGCTTCGTCGGCAACGCGCACGACCCGGTGCCGCTGAGCCTCGACGAGGTCTTCACGATGATCAAGCCGGCCGACCTCGAGAAGCCCGCCGCCCCGGCCGCCGCGGGTGCGGCCCCGGCCCAGGACGGCGTCGCGCCGGCCACCGCGGTCGACGTCGACTTCGAGATCGGCGAGTCGGTCACCGTCATGGACGGCCCCTTCGAGACCATGCCGGCGACGATCTCCGAGATCCTCCCCGAGAGCCAGAAGCTCAAGGTCCTCGTCTCCATCTTCGGCCGGGAGACCCCGGTCGAGCTCGGCTTCCACCAGGTCGCGAAGATCTGATGGTCCAGTGCCGCCGACCGGCGGCACATCTGCAACCGGGTCATCGCCCACGGCGTGGGCCCACAACACAGGAAGTAGGAACACCGCATGCCCCCCAAGAAGAAGGTCTCCGGCTACATCAAGCTGCAGATCCAGGCTGGTGCCGCCACCCCCGCCCCGCCGGTCGGTCCGGCGCTGGGTCAGCACGGCGTCAACATCATGGAGTTCGTCAAGGCGTACAACGACGCCACGGCGGACATGCGCGGCAACGTCGTGCCGGTCGAGATCACGGTCTACGAAGACCGCTCCTTCACCTTCATCACGAAGACCCCGCCGGCCGCCGAGCTGATCAAGAAGGCCGCTGGCCTGAAGAAGGCCTCGGGCGAGCCGCACAAGGTCAAGGTCGGCTCCCTCACCCCCGACCAGGTGCGTGAGATCGCGCAGACCAAGATGCCCGACCTCAACGCCAACGACATCGACGCCGCGATGAAGATCATCGCCGGCACCGCCCGCCAGATGGGCATCGAGACCCCGGGTATCTGAGCCCGACCCGTGGGAGGGCCACGCGCTGGCCCGCACCACACCTCCACCACCACCAAGGAGCACGCATGAAGCGCAGCAAGAGCTACCGCGCCGCAGCCGACAAGATCGACCGCGACCTCGCCTACGCCCCCCTCGAGGCCGTCCGCCTCGCCAAGGAGGGCGCGAAGAAGTCCTACGACGAGACCGTCGAGGTCGTCTTCCGACTCGGCATCGACCCCCGCAAGGCCGACCAGATGGTCCGCGGCACGGTCAACCTCCCGCACGGCACGGGCAAGACCGCCCGCGTCCTCGTCTTCGCCAACGGCGACAAGGCCGACGCCGCCCGTGCGGCCGGCGCCGACTTCGTCGGGTCCGACGACATGCTCGAGAAGGTCCAGGGCGGCTGGATGGACTTCGACGCCGTCGTCGCCACCCCGGACCTCATGGGCAAGGTCGGTCGTCTCGGCAAGGTCCTCGGTCCCCGTGGCCTCATGCCCAACCCCAAGACGGGCACCGTCACGATGGACACGGCCAAGGCCGTCGCCGACATCAAGGGCGGCAAGATCGAGTTCCGCAACGACAAGCACGCCAACCTGCACTTCATCATCGGCAAGGCGAGCTTCGACGAGAAGGCGCTCGTGGAGAACTACCAGACCGCGCTCGACGAGATCCTGCGTCTCAAGCCGTCTGCCTCCAAGGGCCGCTACATCACCAAGGCCGTGCTGAGCACGACCATGGGCCCCGGCATCCAGCTCGACAGCTCGCGGGTCAAGAACCTCCTCGAGGAGTCCACCCCGGTGGCCGCCGACGAGGTTCCCGCCGCGGAGTGATCCGAGGCTGCAGCCACGAAGGGGGGCGCGTCCCGCGAGGGAGGCGCCCCCCTTCGTCATGCCGCGGCAGGGTGGGGCCGAGGCGATGGGGCCGGCCCGCCGGCCGCGATTTGGACACCGGGCCCACCTGCCGTACCGTTGTCCACGACCACTGACCGCCGGTTGTCGTGATCCACGTGATCGTGACTGAAGGTTCCGCGAGAGCGGGCGACCCGCGCAGGCCACCTGATTCGCACCCGTCCTCGTGACGTGCGTGCCGGAGTCCCGTGCCTGCGCCGGGGCTCCTTTTCTCGTTCCGGGCCCCGGTGGCACCACACGAGAAGGGAGGCCCGCATGGCGAACCCCCAGAAGGACGCCGCCATCGCCGAGCTCGCGGAGAAGTTCCGCAGCTCCAGCGCGGCCGTGATCACGGAGTACCGCGGTCTGACCGTGGCGCAGCTCGGCGAGCTGCGCAGCAAGCTCCGTGGCAACGCCACCTACTCCGTGGTGAAGAACACGCTGACCGAGCGCGCTGCCAAGGAGGCGGGCATCGAGTCCGCCTTCGAGGGCCAGCTCGTCGGCCCCAACGCGATCGCCTTCGTCGAGGGCGACCCCGTCGAGGCTGCCAAGGGTCTGCGTGACTTCGCCAAGGACAACCCCCTCCTGGTGATCAAGGGCGGAATCCTCGACGGGAACCCGCTCACGCCGGAGGAGATCGACAAGCTCGCGAAGCTCGAGTCCCGCGAGGTTCTCCTGGGCAAGCTGGCTGGCGCCATGAAGGCCCAGCTCACCCAGGCCGCGTACCTCTTCAACGCGCCGCTCGCGCAGACGGCTCGCGTCGTCGACGCGCTGCGCGCGAAGGTCGAGGAGCAGGGCCCGGTCGCGACCGACGCCCCCGCTGCGGAGACCGAGGAGCCGGCCGCCGAGGCCGACGCCTCCACCGAGACCACCCCCGAGGGTGGCGACGAGGCCTGAGGCACCCGCCTCCGGCCACTGCACGACCCCGCCACTTTCGGCACACACGTTTTTTCGAGAAAGGACGCCCATCATGGCGAAGCTCAGCACCGACGAGCTCCTTGAGGCCTTCAAGGAGATGACCCTCATCGAGCTCTCCGAGTTCGTGAAGCAGTTCGAGGAGACCTTCGAGGTCACCGCCGCGGCCCCGGTTGCCGTCGCGGGTGCCGCCCCGGCCGCCGGTGGCGACGCCGGTGGCGACGCCGCCGCCGAGCAGGACGAGTTCGACGTCATCCTCGCCGCGGCCGGCGACAAGAAGATCCAGGTCATCAAGGAGGTCCGCGCGCTCACGAGCCTCGGCCTCAAGGAGGCCAAGGACCTCGTCGACGGCGCCCCCAAGCCCGTCCTCGAGAAGGTCGACAAGGACGCCGCGGAGAAGGCCAAGGAGGCCCTCGAGGCGCCGGCGCCACCGTCGAGCTCAAGTGATCTCGGCTCGTCACTGACGAGCACTGATCTGCCGAAGGGCGGGTCGCACCATCTGGTGCGACCCGCCCTTCGTCGTGCGCTGGACTCGTCAGAGCAGCGGGCGCCAGGGGGAGAGGATGCCCTCGGTGACCCTGCTGATCAGCGGGCGCCGGGTCCACTCGTCGAGGGTCAGCTCGGTGCAGTTTCCGGAGTCGAGGGCGAAGATCTCCTCCATCCGGGCGGCGACGTCCGCGTCGAGGATCTCCATGTTCATCTCGTAGTTGCCGGCGAGGCTCAGCCGGTCGATGTTGGCGGTGCCGATCGTCGACCACAGGCCGTCGATCGTCGCGGTCTTGGCGTGCACCATGGCATTTTCGAAGCGCAGCAGCCGCACGCCGCCGCGCAGCAGCCGCTCGTAGCGGGCACGGCTGAGCCAGTCGGCGACGATGTGGTTGCTGAAGTGGGGGACGATGACGCGCACGTCGACCCCGCGGCCGGCGGCGTTGACGAGGCTGCGGACGAAGGCGTCGTCGGGGATGAGATAGGCCGTCGTCAGCCAGACGCGCGTGCTGGCCCGGTCGATCGCCTCGAGGTACATGTTGCGGATCGGGTAGACCATTTCGGCCGGCATGTTGCGGTGCACGCGCATGTCCCGGCTCCACGTGCGCCGGCGCGGCTGGGGCAGCTCCGGGCGCCCGCCGTAGAGGTTCCAGTAGTCGACGAAGGCGTTCTCGAGCTCGACGACCATCTCCCCGGAGTAGCGGGCGTGGGTGTCGCGCCAGCGGTTGGCGTAGTCCTGGCCGATGTTGTAGCCGCCGAGGTAGGCGGCGGTGTCGTCGACGACGAGCAGCTTGCGGTGGTTGCGCCCCCAGTGTCGCGGGCTGAGGAAGGCCACCCCGCCGGTGACGAGCGGGTGGCGGTTGACGTGGATGCCCTCGGGCAGCTGCCGGAAGAAGTCGCGGGGGACCACGAGGTTGGCGAAGGTGTCGTAGACGACGTAGATCTGCACGCCGCGCGCGTGCGCGTCGGTGAGGGCCTTGCGGAAGCGCTCACCGGTCGCGTCGCCCTTCCAGATGTAGGTCTCGAGGTAGATCCGTTCGGTGGCCGCCTCGATGTCCGCGAGCATGTCCTCGAAGAGGTTCTCGCCGAAGGTGTAGATGCGCACGTCGCCGCCGGGGACGGGCACCGGTCCGCCGTGACGGTGGGGGAACTCCTTGTCCGGGCGGTCCTTGCGCCGCTGGCTGTCGAAGACGAGCAGCCCTGCGGCAGTGAGGAGCTGGGTGGCGAGCGCGGCTCCGGCGGCGCGGCGCACGGTGCGCTGCACCTCGAGCCGCCGGCGTCGGCGGCGGATCTTGCGCAGGTCCATGGCCCCACCCTAGGGGGACCGGGCGAAGGGGGGTCCCCGCCCCTCGTGCGCCGGCCCCCTTCGCGACCCGCCGGGAGACAGCCTTGACGTCGGCTGCCGTGTCGTCCATCCTCATGGCGTCGATTGATCCGGCCCCACCGCTTCTGCGGGAGGCGGGCCGTGGACCACCGTCGAGCCGTCGGCTCGACCGGGTTGGACACTTGTGTGTTTGTGCATTACGCTGTCGCTTTGCGCTGCCTTGTTCCTGTCGTCGCCCGGTCGGATCGCTCCAATCCCCTCTTCTCCGAGGTGTGTCGAGCCCCCCGTCAGGTGATGGTCCGGACCTGGTGGCACCGCCCGACTCTCAGGCCCGTGGAAGGATCCATCCTTGGCTGCCTCGCGCACCGCTTCCCCGATGTCCACCGCACGGACGGCCAGTGGCCGTCTGTCCTTCGCGAAGATCCGCGAGCCGCTCGAGGTCCCAGACCTCCTGGCCCTCCAGACCGAGAGCTTCGACTGGCTCCTCGGCAACGAGAAGTGGCAGGAGCGTCTCGCTGAGGCTCTCGACGCTGGTCGACGCGATGTCCCGGAGCACCCGGGGCTGGAGGAGATCTTCGAGGAGATCTCCCCGATCGAGGACTTCTCCGGCTCGATGAGCCTCTCCTTCCGGGAGAGCCGCTTCGAGGAGCCGAAGTACTCCGTCGACGACTGCAAGGAGCGCGACCAGACCTACTCCGCGCCCCTCTTCGTCACCGCCGAGTTCATGAACGCCGAGACCGGCGAGATCAAGAGCCAGACGGTCTTCATGGGTGACTTCCCGCTCATGACCGAGCGCGGCACCTTCATCATCAACGGCACCGAGCGCGTCGTCGTCTCGCAGCTCGTCCGCAGCCCGGGCGTCTACTTCGAGCGCACGCCCGACAAGACGTCCGACAAGGACATCTACTCGGCCAAGGTCATCCCCAGCCGGGGTGCCTGGCTCGAGTTCGAGGTCGACAAGCGCGACATGGTCGGCGTGCGCGTCGACCGCAAGCGCAAGCAGTCGGTCACCGTCCTGCTCAAGGCCCTGGGCATGACCTCCGCCGAGATCCTCGAGGAGTTCGGCGACTACGAGTCGATGCGCGCCACCTCGAGAAGGACACCGTCGAGGACCAGGACGCCGCCCTGCTCGACATCTACCGCAAGCTGCGCCCCGGCGAGCCGCCGACCCGCGAGGCCGCGCAGAACCTGCTCGACAACCTCTACTTCAACCCCAAGCGCTACGACCTGGCCAAGGTCGGCCGCTACAAGGTCAACCGCAAGCTGGGTGTCGAGGCCGAGCTCGACGCCTCGGTGCTCACGCTCGACGACATCGTCGCGACGCTGAAGTACCTCGTGGCGCTGCACGCCGACCAGCCGACCCTGCCGGGGACGCGCGACGGCGAGCCCTTCGAGGTGCCCGTCGAGACCGACGACATCGACCACTTCGGCAACCGTCGCCTGCGCAGCGTCGGCGAGCTCATCCAGAACCAGGTCCGCACGGGCCTGTCCCGGATGGAGCGCGTCGTGCGCGAGCGGATGACGACGCAGGACGTCGAGGCCATCACGCCGCAGACGCTGATCAACATCCGGCCGGTCGTCGCCTCCATCAAGGAGTTCTTCGGCACCAGCCAGCTGTCGCAGTTCATGGACCAGAACAACCCGCTGTCGGGTCTGACGCACAAGCGTCGTCTCAACGCGCTGGGCCCGGGCGGTATCTCCCGTGACCGTGCCCAGATGGAGGTCCGTGACGTCCACCCGTCGCACTACGGCCGCATGTGCCCGATCGAGACCCCTGAGGGTCCCAACATCGGTCTGATCGGCTCGCTCGCGAGCTACGGGCGGATCAACGCCTTCGGCTTCATCGAGACCCCGTACCGCAAGGTCGTCGACGGTCGCGTCACCGACGAGATCGTCTACGTCTCCGCGGACGAGGAGGACAAGGTCATCGTGGCCCAGGCCAACGCCGTCCTCCTCGACGACGGCACCTTCGCCGAGGAGCGCGTCCTCGCCCGCACCAAGGGTGGCGAGGTCGACCAGATCCCGGCCGAGGACGTTGACTACATGGACGTCTCGCCGCGCCAGATGGTCTCGGCCGCGACCGCGATGATCCCCTTCCTCGAGCACGACGACGCCAACCGCGCGCTCATGGGCGCCAACATGCAGCGTCAGGCCGTGCCGCTCGTCCAGGCCGAGGCCCCCTTCGTCGGGACCGGCATGGAGTACCGCGCGGCGCTCGACTCCGGTGACGTCGTGCGTGCGGAGAAGGCCGGTGTCGTCACCGAGGTCTCCGCGGACCTGGTCACGGTCACCCACGACGAGGGCGGCTCGCGCTCGTACAAGATGATGAAGTTCTCCCGGTCCAACCAGGGCAACAGCTACAACCAGCGCGTCATGGTCTCCGAGGGCGACCGTGTCGAGGCCGGCCAGCTGATCGCCGACGGTCCCGCGACCGACGGCGGCGAGATGGCCTCGGGCGCAACCTGCTCGTGGCCTTCATGCCGTGGGAGGGCTACAACTACGAGGACGCGATCATCCTCAGCCAGCGCCTGGTGCAGGACGACGTCCTCTCCTCGATCCACATCGAGGAGCACGAGGTCGACGCCCGCGACACCAAGCTGGGCCCCGAGGAGATCACCCGCGACATCCCCAACGTCTCGGAGGAGGTCCTCGCCGACCTCGACGAGCGCGGCATCATCCGCATCGGTGCCGAGGTCCGCGACGGCGACCTGCTCGTCGGCAAGGTCACGCCCAAGGGTGAGACCGAGCTGACCCCGGAGGAGCGCCTGCTGCGCGCCATCTTCGGCGAGAAGGCGCGCGAGGTCCGCGACACGTCCATGAAGGTCCCGCACGGCGAGACCGGCACGGTCATCGGCGTCAAGGTCTTCGACAAGGACGAGGGCGACGAGCTGCCCCCGGGCGTCAACCAGCTGGTCCGCGTCTACGTGGCCAACAAGCGCAAGATCACCGACGGTGACAAGCTCGCCGGCCGTCACGGCAACAAGGGCGTCATCTCCAAGATCCTGCCCGTCGAGGACATGCCCTTCCTCGAGGACGGCACGCCGGTCGACGTCGTGCTCAACCCGCTCGGTGTCCCCGGTCGAATGAACATCGGTCAGATCCTCGAGCTGCACCTCGGCTGGGCTGCAGCCGCGGCTGGCAGATCGAGGGCGAGCCCGAGTGGGCCGAGATGATCCCCGAGGACGCGCGCCAGGCCCCGGCCAACACGCGCGTCGCGAGCCCCGTCTTCGACGGTGCGCGCGAGGAGGAGATCACCGGTCTGCTCGACTCGACGACCCCGACCCGCGACGGCGTCCGGCTCATCGACCGCTCCGGCAAGGCCAACCTCTTCGACGGCCGCACCGGCGAGCCGTACCCGGACCCGGTGTCCGTCGGCTACATGTACATCCTCAAGCTGCACCACCTCGTGGACGACAAGATCCACGCCCGCAGCACGGGGCCGTACTCGATGATCACGCAGCAGCCGCTGGGTGGTAAGGCCCAGTTCGGTGGCCAGCGCTTCGGCGAGATGGAGGTGTGGGCCCTCGAGGCCTACGGCGCCTCCTACGCGCTCCAGGAGCTGCTGACGATCAAGTCCGACGACGTGACCGGTCGCGTCAAGGTCTACGAGGCCATCGTCAAGGGCGACAACATCCCCGAGCCGGGGATCCCGGAGTCCTTCAAGGTGCTCATCAAGGAGATGCAGTCCCTCTGCCTCAACGTGGAGGTCCTCAACTCCGAGGGCGGCACCATCGAGATGCGCGACAACGAGGACGATGTCTTCCGCGCCGCGGAGGAGCTTGGTATCGACCTGTCCCGGCGCGAGCCGAGCAGCGTCGAGGAGGTCTGAGTCCCGGGGGTCCGCCGACCTGACCGGTCGGCGGTCCCCGGCTCCGGCCCCCCACAAGCCCGCAGGGCGACCCCGGTCGCCCCAGGGCAACTGAACTTATCGAGAGTCATCCTCGAGAGAACGAGAGAAGGAAGCACACAGTGCTGGACGTCAACTTCTTCGACGAGTTGCGCATCGGCCTGGCCACCGCGGAGGACATCCGTACGTGGAGCCACGGCGAGGTCAAGAAGCCCGAGACCATCAACTACCGCACCCTCAAGCCCGAGAAGGAGGGCCTGTTCTGCGAGCGGATCTTCGGCCCCACCCGGGACTGGGAGTGCTCCTGCGGCAAGTACAAGCGCGTCCGCTTCAAGGGGATCATCTGCGAGCGCTGCGGCGTCGAGGTCACCCGCGCCGGCGTGCGTCGTGAGCGGATGGGCCACATCGAGCTCGCCGCCCCCGTCACCCACATCTGGTACTTCAAGGGTGTCCCGAGCCGTCTGGGCTACCTGCTCGACCTGGCGCCGAAGGACCTCGAGAAGGTCATCTACTTCGCCGCCTACATGATCACGAGCGTCGACGAGGACCAGCGTCACAGCGACCTGCCCTCGCTCGAGGCGCAGATCGAGGCCGAGAAGCGTGAGCTCGAGAACCGTCGCGACGCCGACGTCGAGACCCGCACGCAGAAGCTCGAGAAGGACATCGCCGAGCTCGAGGCCGAGGGCGCCAAGTCCGACGCCAAGCGCAAGGTCCGCGACTCCGCCGAGCGCGAGATGAACCAGATCCGCAAGCGCGCCGACCAGCAGGTCGAGCGCCTCTCCCAGGTCTGGGACCGCTTCAAGAACCTCAAGGTCCAGGACCTCGAGGGCGACGAGGTCCTCTACCGCGAGATGCGTGACCGCTTCGGTCTGTACTTCGAGGGCGGCATGGGTGCCGCGGCGATCCAGAAGCGCCTCGAGACCTTCGACCTCGAGGCCGAGGTCGAGAAGCTGCGCGAGATCATCGCGACGGGCAAGGGTCAGAAGAAGACCCGCGCCCTCAAGCGCCTCAAGGTCGTCACGGCCTTCCTCACCACGGACAACAAGCCCGCCGGCATGGTCCTCGACGCGGTCCCGGTCATCCCCCCGGACCTGCGCCCGATGGTCCAGCTCGACGGTGGCCGCTTCGCGACCTCCGACCTCAACGACCTCTACCGCCGGGTCATCAACCGCAACAACCGCCTCAAGCGACTGCTCGACCTCGGTGCTCCCGAGATCATCGTCAACAACGAGAAGCGGATGCTGCAGGAGGCCGTCGACAACCTCTTCGACAACGGTCGTCGCGGTCGTGCGGTCACCGGCCCGGGCAACCGCCCGCTGAAGTCGCTGTCCGACATGCTCAAGGGCAAGCAGGGTCGCTTCCGTCAGAACCTCCTCGGCAAGCGCGTCGACTACTCGGGCCGTTCGGTCATCGTCGTCGGCCCGCAGCTGAAGCTGCACCAGTGCGGTCTGCCCAAGGCGATGGCGCTCGAGCTCTTCAAGCCCTTCGTCATGAAGCGGCTCGTCGACCTCGACCACGCCCAGAACATCAAGTCGGCCAAGCGCATGGTCGAGCGTCAGCGCTCCGTCGTGTGGGATGTCCTCGAAGAGGTCATCACCGAGCACCCGGTGCTGCTCAACCGTGCGCCCACGCTGCACCGTCTGGGCATCCAGGCCTTCGAGCCGCAGCTCGTCGAGGGCAAGGCCATCCAGATCCACCCGCTCGTCTGCACGGCCTTCAACGCCGACTTCGACGGTGACCAGATGGCCGTCCACCTGCCGCTGAGCGCGGAGGCCCAGGCCGAGGCCCGGATCCTCATGCTCTCGAGCAACAACATCCTCAAGCCGGCCGACGGTCGCCCCGTCACCATGCCGACGCAGGACATGGTCATCGGTCTCTTCCACCTCACCTCCGAGGTGGCCCTCGAGACCGAGCACCGTCGCGCCTTCGCGACGACGGCGGAGGCCCGCATGGCCTTCGACGCCGGCGAGATCAAGATCGGCACGCCGATCAAGGTGCGGCTCAACGACGTCGTGCTGCCGACCGGCGACGCGGTGCCCGAGGGTGCCGAGCTCGACGAGCGCGGCATGCTCGCGACGTGGACGGCGGAGACCACCCTCGGCCGCGCGCTCTTCAACGAGACGCTGCCGGAGGACTACCCCTTCGTCAACGAGCCGGTCGACCGCAAGCGTCTGTCGACGATCGTCAACGACCTCGCCGAGCGCTACACCAAGGTCGAGGTCGCGGCATCGCTCGACGCCCTCAAGGAGGCCGGTTACCACTGGGCCTCCCGCTCGGGCACGACGGTCGCCGTCTCCGACGTCGTCACGCCGCCGCGCAAGCCGGAGATCCTCGCGACCTACGAGGAGAAGGCCACCAAGGTCCAGAAGCAGTACGAGCGCGGTCTGATCACCGACGACGAGCGTCGTCAGGAGCAGATCGAGATCTGGACCCAGGCGACCAACGAGGTCTCCGCGGAGATGCAGGCCAACTTCCCCAAGGACAACCCGATCTTCCGCATGGTCAACTCGGGTGCCCGTGGTAACTGGTTCCAGCTGCGCCAGATCGCCGGTATGCGAGGCCTCATGGCCAACCCGAAGGGCGAGATCATCCCGCGCCCGATCCGCACGAACTTCCGTGAGGGTCTCTCCGTCGTCGAGTTCTTCATCTCGACGCACGGTGCGCGCAAGGGTCTGGCCGACACCGCCCTTCGTACCGCCGACTCCGGCTACCTGACGCGTCGTCTCGTCGACGTCTCGCAGGACGTCATCATCCGCGAGGACGACTGCGGCACCGAGCGTGGTCTGACCATGCCGATCGCCCAGTTCGACGAGCTGACCGGCACCCGCCGCAAGCACGACGACGTCGAGTTCACCGTCTACGCGCGCTGCGTCGCCGCCGACGTCGAGCACGAGGGCGCCGTCCTCGCCGAGGCCGGGTCCGACCTCGGTGACGTCGTCATCGACAAGCTCTACAAGGCCGGCGTCGACGAGGTGAAGATCCGCTCGGTCCTCACCTGTGAGTCCAAGGTCGGCACCTGCGCCAAGTGCTACGGCCGCAGCCTGGCGACCGGCCAGCTCGTCGACATCGGCGAGGCCGTCGGCATCATCGCGGCCCAGTCGATCGGTGAGCCCGGCACCCAGCTGACGATGCGTACCTTCCACACCGGTGGTGTGGCCGGTGACGACATCACGCAGGGTCTGCCGCGTGTCGTCGAGCTCTTCGAGGCGCGCACCCCCAAGGGTGTCGCCCCGATCGCCGAGGCCGACGGCCGCGTGACGATCGAGGAGACCGACAAGGGCCGCCGCATCCTGCTCGTCGCGGACCGCGACGGCGAGGAGCACGCCTACCCGGTGAGCAAGCGTTCGCGCCTGCTCATCGAGGACGGCGAGCGGGTGGCCGTCGGCACCCAGCTGGTCCAGGGCGCCATCGACCCCAAGCAGGTCCTGCGCATCCTCGGCCCGCGCCACGCGCAGAAGCACCTCGTCGACGAGGTCCAGAAGGTCTACCGCCAGCAGGGTGTGTCGATCCACGACAAGCACATCGAGGTCATCGTCCGGCAGATGCTGCGCCGGATCACGATCCTCGAGTCGGGCGACGCCAACCTCCTGCCGGGCATGCTCGCCGAGCGCGCCCGCTTCGAGGCGGAGAACCGTCGCGTCGTCGCCGAGGGCGGTCGCCCGGCCTCGGGTCGTCCGGAGCTCATGGGTATCACCAAGGCCTCGCTGGCCACGGACTCCTGGCTCTCCGCCGCCTCCTTCCAGGAGACGACCCGTGTCCTCACCGAGGCCGCGATGGAGGGCCGCTCGGACCCGCTGCTTGGTCTGAAGGAGAACGTCATCCTCGGCAAGCTGATCCCCGCCGGTACGGGCCTGCCCCGCTACCGCAACGTGGAGGTCGAGCCCACCGAGGAGGCCAAGGCCGCGATGTACTCGCTGCCCAACTACGACGAGTACGCCTACCCGGTCTTCGGTCCCGGCTCCGGCGAGGCCATCCGCCTCGACGACCTGGACCTGGACGTCTGAGTCGTCCTCTCGTGACCCGAAGGGGGTCGCTTCCCGCGAGGGAGGCGACCCCCTTCGTCGTCCCCGAGACGCACGTGAGAGGTGTGGCCAGAGGGGCCGACGGGCGACAGATCGCCGGAAAATCAAGGGAAACACGCCGTGGGCGAAGTCGACGAAGGCCCCGGTTTCGTGGTTGATTGGCCTTGTTCGACCTACGAACTTCAAGGATGGAGATCCCACTATGAACAAGTCCGAGCTCGCCAGCGCCGTCGCCGAGAAGGCTGGCGTGTCCGCTTCCGCGGCGTCCGAGGTCATCACCGCCCTCCAGGCGGTCCTGTCCGACTCCGTCGCCAAGGGCGAGAAGGTCACCGTCCCCGGCTTCTTCAGCCTCGAGCGCGTCGAGCGCGCCGAGCGCAAGGGCCGCAACCCGCAGACGGGCGAGGAGATGACCATCCCCGGTGGCTACGCCGCCAAGCTCACCGCCGGCAGCGCCCTCAAGGCGGCCGCCAAGGGCTGATTGCCCCGGCACCACGCGAAGGGGGCCGACCACCGTCGAGGTGGTCGGCCCCCTTCGCCGTGGCCGGATGGGGGAGGATGGCGCCATGAGTGACCGGGAGCAACCGATGTCGGTGCGGGCCACCGCGGCCCGGTGGGCCCTCGGCGCCCTGCTCGTCGTCGGTGCCCTGGTGCTCCTGCTCAAGCCGGGCGGGCTGAGCAAGCTCCTGGCGCTGGTGCTCGCCGGCGCGGCCGTTGCGATCTTCACCCGGCGCTCGCGCAGCGATGCCACGGTCGTCACCGTCGTGCTACTCGTGGTGGCGGCGGTCTACGTCGGCGCCTTCCTCTCCGGCAACAGCCACTGGATCACGGACAGGTACTGAATGCGCGACGACATGGTGATCCGGCGCGAGACGCCGGACGACGCGGCGGCCACGGAGGCCCTGCACGACGCGGCCTTCGGGGTGCCGTCAGGGCGCAGCGAGTCGGTCGAGCGCGAGCTGCTGCGCGCGCTACGGGCCGAGGGCTCGGTCATCGACGAGCTGACCTTCGTCGCCGAGCTCGACGGGCAGGTCGTCGGCCACGTCGTCTGCAGCCGCGGCAGCCTCGCGGGCGCGCCCAGCGTCGGGCTCGGCCCGATCGGTGTGCGCCCGGACCTGCAGCGGCAGGGGATCGGCGCCGCCCTCATGATGGCCGTCGTCGCCAGTGCCGAGCAGCAGGCTGAGCCGGCGCTCGTCCTGCTCGGCGACCCCGACTACTACGGGTTCTTCGGCTTCGTCACCGCCTCCGGCCTGGGGATCGGGTCACCGGGCCCCTGGGGGGACAGGTACTTCCAGGCCCTGACCTTGCGCGCCTGGCGGCCCGAGATGGCCGGGGACTTCCGGTACGCCCCCGCCTTCGACGCCCTGGGCTGAACGCGCGGAGCGCCTTCCGGACGGTATGGATTTGTGACCCCACGGGGGCCGCCGGTATCGTTGATCTCCGCACGTGGCACGGCTGTGCCGTGACGCGTGCTGAGGAGGGTCGGAGACGACCCGACTCGCCTCTCTCGCCGGGCGTCCGGTGGCGGACCGACAGGCCGTGACCGGAAGTGCAGGGGAGAGCACCACCGACGACACACCCGAGTGCGTGGGTCGCCGGTGGCATCCAAGGAGCATCGGCCGGCTCACGCCGGACGGTGCAGACAACATCACCGACGTACGGAGAACAGGTTGCCTACCATCAACCAGCTGGTGCGCAAGGGGCGGCAGGACAAGCCGTCCAAGGCCGCCACCCCGGCCCTCAAGGGGTCGCCGCAGCGCCGTGGCGTGTGCACTCGCGTGTACACGACCACCCCCAAGAAGCCGAACTCTGCCCTGCGCAAGGTCGCCCGTGTGCGCCTGACGTCCGGCATCGAGGTCACCGCGTACATCCCGGGTGTCGGCCACAACCTGCAGGAGCACTCCATCGTGCTCGTGCGTGGTGGTCGTGTGAAGGACCTCCCCGGTGTCCGCTACAAGATCGTCCGCGGTTCGCTCGACACCCAGGGTGTCAAGGGTCGCCAGCAGGCCCGCAGCCGCTACGGCGCGAAGAAGGAGAAGAAGTAATGCCTCGCAAGGGTCCTGCTCCGAAGCGCCCCCTCGTCGTCGACCCGGTCTACCAGTCCCCGCTGGTCACCCAGCTGGTCAACAAGATCCTGCTCGACGGCAAGAAGTCCATCGCTGAGTCCATCGTCTACGACGCCCTCGAGGGCTGCCGCGAGAAGACCGGCACCGACCCGGTCCAGACGCTCAAGCGCGCGCTCGACAACGTCAAGCCCTCTCTGGAGGTCAAGTCCCGCCGCGTCGGTGGTGCGACCTACCAGGTCCCGATCGAGGTCAAGCCCGGCCGCGCCACGACCCTGTCGCTGCGCTGGCTCGTCGGCTACGCCCGTCAGCGTCGCGAGAAGACGATGACCGAGCGCCTCATGAACGAGATCCTCGACGCGAGCAACGGCCTGGGTGCCGCGGTCAAGCGTCGCGAGGACACGCACAAGATGGCCGAGTCCAACAAGGCCTTCGCGCACTACCGCTGGTGACAGCAGGTCGGGGCCGGCGACCGTCGGCCCCGACCACCACCCGCCCTCCCGGGCAGACACGACCGCAACGAGCGAGATGAGATAACGAGTGGCACAGGACGTCCTGACGGACCTCACCAAGGTCCGCAACATCGGCATCATGGCGCACATCGACGCCGGCAAGACGACGACGACTGAGCGCATCCTCTTCTACACCGGCGTCAACCACAAGCTTGGCGAGACGCACGACGGTGCCTCCACCACCGACTGGATGGAGCAGGAGAAGGAGCGCGGCATCACGATCACCTCCGCCGCGGTCACCTCCTTCTGGGAGGGCACCCAGATCAACATCATCGACACCCCCGGCCACGTGGACTTCACGGTCGAGGTCGAGCGCTCCCTGCGCGTCCTCGACGGCGCCGTCGCCGTCTTCGACGGCAAGGAGGGTGTCGAGCCCCAGTCCGAGACGGTCTGGCGCCAGGCGGACAAGTACGACGTCCCCCGCATCGCCTTCGTCAACAAGATGGACAAGCTGGGCGCCGACTTCTACTTCACCGTCGACACCATCAAGGACCGCCTCGGTGCGGAGCCGCTCGTCATGCAGCTGCCGATCGGCGCCGAGAACGACTTCGTCGGTGTCGTCGACCTGATCAGCATGAAGGCGCTCGTCTGGCCCGGCGACGCCAAGGGTGACGTCACCATGGGCGCCTCCTACGAGGTCCAGGAGATCCCCGCGGACCTCCAGGCCAAGGCCGAGGAGTACCGCAACCACCTCGTCGAGCGCGTCGCCGAGTCCGACGACGACCTCATGGAGAAGTACCTCGGTGGCGAGGAGCTGACGACCGACGAGATCAAGGCCGCCGTGCGCAAGCTGACGGTCAACTCCGAGCTCTACCCGGTCTTCTGCGGCTCCGCCTTCAAGAACCGTGGTGTCCAGCCGGTCCTCGACGCGGTCGTCGACTACCTCCCCAACCCGCTCGACGTCGCGGCCATGGAGGGCCACGCCCCGGGCAACGAGGACGAGGTCGTCCTGCGCAAGCCCAGCACCGAGGAGCCCTTCTCCGCGCTGGCCTTCAAGATCGCGGCGCACCCCTTCTTCGGCACGCTGACCTTCATCCGGGTCTACTCGGGTCGGATCACGCCGGGCACCCAGGTCATCAACTCGACCAAGGGCAAGAAGGAGCGTCTGGGCAAGCTCTTCCAGATGCACGCCAACAAGGAGAACCCGGTCGACGAGGCGATGGCGGGTCACATCTACGCCGTCATCGGTCTCAAGGAGACCACGACGGGTGACACCCTGAGCGACGTCAACGACCAGGTCATCCTCGAGTCGATGTCCTTCCCGGCGCCGGTCATCCAGGTCGCCATCGAGCCCAAGACGAAGGGCGACCAGGAGAAGCTGGGCACCGCGATCCAGAAGCTCGTCGCCGAGGACCCCACCTTCCAGGTGAGCCTCGACGAGGAGACCGGCCAGACGATCATCGCCGGCATGGGCGAGCTGCACCTCGACGTCTTCGTCGACCGCATGAAGCGCGAGTTCAAGGTCGAGGCCAACATCGGCAAGCCGCAGGTGGCCTACCGCGAGACGATCCGTCGCGCGGTCGAGAAGTACGACTACACGCACAAGAAGCAGACCGGTGGCTCCGGCCAGTTCGCCAAGGTCCAGATCACCTTCGAGCCCCTCGAGGCCACGGAGGACACGGACGGCGAGCTCTACGAGTTCGAGAACGCCGTCACCGGTGGTCGCATCCCGCGTGAGTACATCCCGAGCGTCGACGCCGGTATCCAGGACGCCATGCAGTACGGCGTGCTCGCCGGCTACCCGGTCGTCGGTGTCAAGGCCACCCTCATCGACGGTGCCTACCACGACGTCGACTCCTCGGAGATGGCGTTCAAGATCGCCGGGTCGATGGCCTTCAAGGAGGCCGCCCGCAAGGCCGACCCGGTGCTCATGGAGCCGATGATGAAGGTCGAGGTGCGTACGCCCGAGGACTACATGGGCGACGTTATCGGCGACATCAACTCCCGCCGTGGCCAGATCCAGTCCATGGAGGACGTCAGTGGAGCCAAGGTCGTCACCGGCCTCGTCCCGCTGTCGGAGATGTTCGGCTACGTCGGCGACCTGCGGTCGAAGACCCAGGGCCGGGCGAACTACTCCATGGAGTTCGACTCCTACGCGGAGGTCCCCAAGGCGGTCGCCGAGGAGATCATCAAGAAGACCCGAGGCGAGTGACCGGTAGCATTACCGGGATCCCGACACGGACCATCCACACACACCCACACACGACGCCACCCTGCCGGGCAAAGGCGTAACCGAGAAAACGTCCTGAGGAGGACAACACAGTGGCGAAGGCAAAGTTCGAGCGGAGCAAGCCGCACGTCAACATCGGCACCATCGGTCACATCGACCATGGCAAGACGACGCTGACGGCCGCGATCTCCCGCGTGCTGCACGACAAGCTCCCCGACCTCAACGAGGCCTCGGCGTTCGACACGATCGACAAGGCTCCCGAGGAGAAGCAGCGCGGTATCACCATCTCGATCGCGCACATCGAGTACCAGACGGAGTCGCGTCACTACGCGCACGTCGACTGCCCGGGTCACGCCGACTACGTGAAGAACATGATCACCGGTGCGGCCCAGATGGACGGTGCGATCCTCGTCGTCGCCGCCACCGACGGCCCGATGCCGCAGACGAAGGAGCACGTCCTCCTGGCCCGCCAGGTCGGCGTTCCCTACATCGTCGTGGCGCTCAACAAGGCCGACATGGTCGACGACGAGGAGATCATGGAGCTCGTCGAGATGGAGGTCCGCGAGCTGCTGTCCTCCTACGAGTTCCCCGGCGACGACGTCCCGGTCGTCAAGGTCTCGGCGCTCAAGGCGCTCGAGGGCGACGCCAAGTGGGGCGAGTCGATCATGGAGCTCATGACGGCCGTCGACGAGTACATCCCCGAGCCGGAGCGCGACCTCGACAAGCCGTTCATGATGCCGGTCGAGGACGTCTTCACGATCACCGGTCGTGGCACCGTCGTCACCGGTCGTATCGAGCGCGGCATCCTCAACGTCAACGAGGAGGTCGAGATCGTCGGTATCCGCGAGGAGAAGACCACCACGACCGTCACGGGCATCGAGATGTTCCGCAAGCTGCTCGACGAGGGTCGCGCGGGTGAGAACGTCGGTCTGCTCCTTCGTGGCACCAAGCGCGAGGACGTCGAGCGCGGCCAGGTCATCTGCAAGCCGGGCTCGATCACCCCGCACACCGAGTTCGAGGCGCAGGTCTACATCCTGTCGAAGGAGGAGGGTGGCCGGCACACGCCGTTCTACGACTCCTACCGTCCGCAGTTCTACTTCCGGACCACCGACGTCACCGGCGTCGTCTCCCTGCCCGAGGGCACCGAGATGGTCATGCCCGGCGACAACACCGACATGAAGGTCGAGCTCATCCAGCCGATCGCCATGGAGGAGGGCCTGAAGTTCAACATCCGCGAGGGTGGCCGCACCGTCGGCGCCGGTCGCGTCACCAAGATCGTCAAGTGATCCTGGGCTGACCTCGAGTCAGCAACCACGAAGGGCCCGTCTCCCCGTCAGGGGAGGCGGGCCCTTCGTCGTGTCACGGCCGGCCGGCGTCGATCCACACCTGCGGGTCGTAGGTCCACCCGTCGGCGACCATCGCCGTGCGCAGCGCAGCACGGTTGTTGGTCGCGTGGCCGGCCTCCCGGTAGCGGGCCCGGCCACGCTCGATGTGGCTGCGCACGGTCTCGGTGCGCAGCGACAGCACGCGCGCGAGGAAGGCTGGGGAGTGCCCGCGGGCGGCGACGAAGAGGGAGAGCAGCTGGAGCTCGCGATCGGTCAGGTGCACCTCGGGCGGCTCGGCCGGCTCGACGCGCGCGATGTCGGGGGTCTCGCCGCCGGCGACCGAGCGGATGACGTCGGCGGTCTGCGCCAGACCGAGGGTCGGCTCGATCCAGGCGGTCGCGCCCTCGGCGGCTGCCGGCGGGCGAAGGGGGAGTGCCGCTGCGGCCCGATGATGATCGGGTGCGAACCGAGTCGGCGCAGGGCCCGCACCTTGACGGCCAGCGGCAGGTGGTCGTCGAGCTGTGCGTCGACGACGACGAAGTCCCCGGCGAAGTCCCACTCGGCCTGGAAGTCGGTCCAGGCGTGCACGGCGGTCGTCACGCGCAGCGGTTCCGGCCCGGACAGCAGCTCTCGACGCAGGGCCGTCGTCACCACAGGGGAGGTGTGGACCAGGTCGAGGCGGGTGGCTGCGGACATCGGGCACGATGCTCCCATGCGCGCCGACGCCATGGTCTTCGTCTGGTCGCGCGGCGGCTGCACGCGGACGCGGTCACCTCGGTGCTCGTGGCCGATGGGCTCGATGCCAGGACGGTTGCGTCGGTCGACGAGGCCACCGGCCTGCTCCGCTGGCCCCGACTGCACCATCCCGCGGGACCCCGGTCTCACTGACGGGTGGTGCGCTGGCGTCGATCGGCCTGGCTGCTCTCGTGGACCTCAATGTCGGCGTGCTGACCTTCGGCTCCGACATCGGCAGCGCGACCCTGGCCAACGACATCGCGCCCGGCCAGACCGTGACCGTCCAGGTCTTCCCGGAGGGGCTGAACATCAACGCCCTGGGCACGTACTCGCTGGCCGTCCTCGGCGCCACGGCCGAGTTCACCCTCGCGGCTGGTGCGGGGCCCCTGCTGAGCGTCTGCAGCTCGCCCAACGACTGAGCGAACCACCGCCACCCCGCGCGCCCATCGCCCTTCGGGGTGGTGGGCGCGTTGGCGTGTGGCAACGGGACGGGGGACTCCCTTCGATCTAGGGTGGGGGCGACAGTTGCACCCGACCACGGAGACCGCGCCACATGGCCACCGACGAGAGCACCACGACCGAGGACCTCGCCCCCGAGGAGGAGGGCCTCGACGAGGTGGCCAAGCCGACCCTGCGCCAGATGAAGAAGCGCAGCTGGGTCTTCGCCTTCAAGCGGGCGATCAAGGAGTTCAGCGCCGACGGGTGCACCGACCTGGCCGCCGCGCTCACCTACTTCGCGGTGCTGTCGATCTTCCCCGGGCTGCTGGCGCTCGTCTCGATCATCGGTCTCGTGGGCGACCCCGACGAGACGAAGAAGACCCTGCTCGACGTCATCGGCCAGCTGGGCCAGGACAACGTCGTCGACATCCTCGAGGGCCCGATCGACCAGATGGTCAACTCCAGCGGGGCCGGCCTCGGACTCGTCGTCGGTATCGCGGGTGCCCTGTGGTCGGCCTCGGGCTACGTCGGAGCCTTCGGCCGCGCCCTCAACCGGATCTACGACGTCCCCGAGGGGCGCGGCTTCGTCAAGCTGCGGCCCATGCAGCTCGCGGTCACCGCGGTGCTGCTCGTCCTGGCCGCCGCCACGATCATGTCCGTCGCCGTCAGCGGTGACGTGGCCCGGGCCATCGGCAACACCATCGGCCTCGGCGAGGCCGCGGTGATGACGTGGAACCTCGCCAAGTGGCCGGTCATCCTGCTCGTCGTCACCTTCATGGTGGGCCTGCTCTACTGGGCCACCCCCAACGTCAAGCAGCCGACGTTTCGCTGGCTCAGCCCCGGCGCGGCCGTCGCGATCGTCGTGGCGATCGTCGCGTCCGTGGCCTTCGGCTTCTACGTCTCCAACTTCGGCTCCTACAACGCGACCTACGGCTCGCTGGCCGGTGTCATCGTCTTCCTGCTGTGGCTGTGGATCCTCAACAACGTGCTGCTCCTGGGTGCCGAGGTCGACTCCGAGATCGAGCGCTCCCGCCAGCTGCAGGCCGGCATGGCGGCCGAGGAGGACCTGCTCCTCCCGCTGCGCGACACGACCAAGTCCGATGCGGCCGCCGAGGCCGAGGTGGAGGTGCGCGAGGAGGCCCGCTCCCTGCGCATCGACGGGCTGCGCGACCAGGGCAGGTCGACCGCCGACCTCGCCGACCAGGACTGACTCCGGTCGCCGGGTGCGACCCCGGCCGACCGCACCGGAGAGCCGGTGGGGGGCCTGTCAAGCACCGGCCCGGCCCGATTTGGACTGAGCCTGCAGGCTCTGGCACACTGTTCAGGTTGCTTGTTGTGCGGTGACGCCGCTATCGGACTTTGCCCCGATCGCCAGGTGCCACCGCCTCCCCCGATGACAACGCATCGAACCGCCTGAGGCGGGGCGACACATCGGACACGAAGCACGATCCGGTTCGACCGGGTCGACGACCAGATCGCACGACCTGCCCTTCGGCATGTCGTCGCGTCGCGGAGCGGGTGCGACACACCCGACCGCGTGGGTCGGAGGCCAGGCCGACCGACACAGACCAAGGCAAGACGGCGAGAGAGAGACGGACACAAGATGGCGGGACAGAAGATCCGCATCCGGTTGAAGTCGTATGACCACGAGGTCATCGACAACTCGGCGCGGAAGATCGTCGACACCGTGACCCGTGCCGGCGCGACGGTGGTGGGCCCCGTGCCGCTGCCCACGGAGAAGAACGTGTTCTGCGTCATCCGGTCGCCCCACAAGTACAAGGACAGCCGCGAGCACTTCGAGATGCGCACCCACAAGCGCCTCATCGACATCATCGACCCGACGCCCAAGGCCGTCGACTCGCTGATGCGCCTCGACCTCCCGGCTGACGTCAACATCGAGATCAAGCTCTGAGGCTGAACGAGATGACTACTACTGCCACCAAGACCGTCAAGGGCGTCCTCGGCGAGAAGCTCGGCATGACGCAGGTCTGGGACGAGGACAACCGTCTCGTCCCCGTGACCGTCATCCAGGCCGGCCCGTGCGTCGTCACCCAGGTCCGCAACGCCGAGACCGACGGCTACGACGCCGTCCAGATCGCGTACGGCGCCATCGACCCGCGCAAGGTCAACCAGCCCAAGAGCGGCCACTTCGCCAAGGCCGGCGTGACCCCGCGCCGCCACCTCGTGGAGCTGCGCACCGCTGACGCCTCCGAGTACTCCCTGGGTCAGGAGGTGACCGTCGAGCTGTTCGAGTCCGGGCAGGCCATCGACGTCACCGGCACGACCAAGGGCAAGGGCTTCGCCGGCGTCATGAAGCGTCACGGCTTCGCCGGTGTCAGCGCCTCCCACGGTGCGCACCGCAACCACCGCAAGCCCGGCTCGATCGGTGGCTGCGCCACCCCGGGTCGCGTCTTCAAGGGGATGCGCATGGCCGGCCGCATGGGCGGCGTGCGCCAGACCACCCAGAACCTCACGATCCACGCCGTGGACGCCGAGAAGGGCCTGCTGCTCGTCAAGGGCGCCGTCCCCGGCCCCCGTGGCGGCGTCGTCCTCGTCCGCACCGCGGTGAAGGGAGCCTGACGTGCCGACCATCGACATCATCAGCCCGCAGGGTGCCGCCAACGGCACCATCGAGCTGCCCGCCGAGATCTTCGACGTGCAGGTCAACGTCCCGCTGATCCACCAGGTCGTCGTGGCCCAGCTCGCCGCGGCGCGCCAGGGCACGCACGCGACCAAGACCCGCGGCAACGTCCGCGGTGGTGGCCGCAAGCCGTACCGCCAGAAGGGCACCGGCCGCGCCCGTCAGGGCTCGACCCGCGCTCCGCAGTTCGCCGGCGGTGGCACCGTCCACGGCCCGCAGCCGCGTGAGTACTCGCAGCGCACCCCCAAGAAGATGAAGGCTGCCGCCCTGCGCGGTGCCCTCTCCGACCGGGCGCGCCACGGCCGCATCCACGTCCTCAGCTCCCTCGTCGACGGGGACACCCCCTCGACGAAGGGCGTCGCGACCGTCCTCGGTGGCCTCAGCGAGCGCAAGAACCTGCTCGTCGTCATCGAGCGCGGCAACGAGACCGCGTGGAAGTCGGTGCGCAACCTGGCCGACGTCCACGTGCTGCCGGCCGACCAGCTCAACACCTACGACGTGCTGTGCGCCGACGACGTCGTCTTCACCCAGGCGGCCCTCGAGGCCTTCCTCGCCGGCCCGACCAAGACCGAGGAGGTCAGCAAGTGACCGCGTCCCAGCTCAAGGACCCGCGCGACATCCTGATCCGCCCCGTCGTCTCGGAGAAGTCGTACGGCCTGCTCGACGAGGGCAAGTACACCTTCATCGTCGACCCGCGGGCGAACAAGACCGAGATCAAGATCGCCGTCGAGCAGATCTTCGGCGTCAAGGTCGACTCCGTCCACACCATGAACCGTGTCGGCAAGGCCCGACGCACGCGGTTCGGCACCGGCAAGCGCAAGGACACCAAGCGCGCGATCGTCACCCTCCGTGAGGGCTCGATCGACATCTTCGGCGGCCAGGGCTGACGGAGAGGACAAGGAAGACATGGGAATCCGTAAGTACAAGCCGACCACCCCGGGTCGTCGCGGCAGCTCCGTCGCCGACTTCGTCGAGGTGACGCGCTCCACCCCCGAGAAGTCGCTCGTCCGCCCGCTGACGAAGTCCGGTGGCCGCAACGCCTCCGGCCGCATCACCACCCGTCACATCGGTGGTGGCCACAAGCGTGCCTACCGCGTGATCGACTTCCGTCGTCACGACAAGGACGGCGTCCCGGCGAAGGTCGCGCACATCGAGTACGACCCGAACCGCACCGCGCGCATCGCGCTCCTGCACTACGCCGACGGCGAGAAGCGCTACATCCTGGCGCCGAACAAGCTGACGCAGGGCACCGTCATCGAGAACGGTCCCGCCGCGGACATCAAGCCGGGCAACAACCTGCCGCTGCGCAACATCCCGACCGGTACGACGATCCACGCCGTGGAGCTGCGTCCGGGTGGGGGAGCGAAGCTCGCTCGCTCGGCCGGCACCAGCATCCAGCTGCTGGGCAAGGAGGGTCCGTACGCGACCCTGCGCATGCCCTCCGGCGAGATCCGTCGCGTCGACGTGCGCTGCCGCGCCACCGTCGGCGAGGTCGGCAACGCCGAGCAGTCGAACATCAACTGGGGCAAGGCCGGCCGCATGCGGTGGAAGGGCAAGCGCCCGACCGTCCGTGGTGTCGTCATGAACCCGGTCGACCACCCGCACGGTGGTGGCGAGGGCCGCACCTCCGGTGGCCGTCACCCCGTCTCGCCCTGGGGCAAGCCCGAGGGCCGTACCCGGCGTCCCGGCAAGGCGAGCGACAAGCTCATCGTCCGTCGTCGCCGCACCGGCAAGAAGCGCTGATAGGAGCCTTTGGACATGCCTCGTAGTTTGAAGAAGGGCCCCTTCATCGACGACCACCTTCAGAAGAAGGTCGACGTCCAGAACGAAGCGGGCACCAAGAACGTCATCAAGACCTGGTCGCGCCGTTCGGTGATCTCGCCGGACATGCTGGGTCACACCTTCGCCGTCCACGACGGCCGCAAGCACGTCCCGGTGTTCGTCACCGAGGCGATGGTCGGCCACAAGCTCGGCGAGTTCGCACCGACCCGCACCTTCCGCGGTCACGTGAAGGACGACAAGAAGGGACGTCGTCGCTGATGCCTGCCACCGAGACCACCGAGCAGGAGACGCTGGTCGCCCGCGCCTCCGCCCGCCACGTCCGCGTCACGCCCCAGAAGGCGCGTCGCATCGTCGACATGATCCGCGGCAAGGACACCCAGACCGCGATCGCGTCGCTGCAGTTCGCCCCCCAGGGTGCGGCCGAGCCGACCCTCAAGGTCCTGCAGAGCGCCATCGCCAACCTCCGCGTCAAGGCTGACGAGGCCGGGGAGCCCTTCGACGAGCGCAACCTCGTCATCTCCTCCGCCTTCGTCGACGAGGGCCCGACGATGAAGCGTTTCCGTCCCCGGGCCCAGGGCCGCGCGGGTCGGATCAACAAGCGCACCAGCCACATCACCGTCCTCGTGACGAGCAAGCCTGAGAAGGCCGCGAAGGGAGGGACCCGCTGATGGGTCAGAAGATCAACCCGCACGGCTTCCGTCTGGGCATCACCACCGACCACAAGAGCCGCTGGTTCGCCGACTCCAACAAGGAGGGTCAGCGCTACCGCGACTACGTCAAGGAAGACGTCGCGATCCGCAAGCTCATGTCCACGGGCATGGAGCGCGCCGGCATCGCCCGCGTCGAGATCGAGCGCACCCGTGACCGCGTGCGTGTGGACATCCACACCGCGCGCCCGGGCATCGTCATCGGTCGCCGTGGCGCCGAGGCCGACCGCATCCGCGGCGAGCTCGAGAAGCTCACCGGCAAGCAGGTCCAGCTGAACATCCTCGAGGTCAAGAACCCCGAGATCGAGGCCCAGCTCGTCGCCCAGGGCATCGCCGAGCAGCTCGCTGCCCGCGTCACCTTCCGTCGCGCCATGCGCAAGGGCATGCAGTCCTCCCTTCGCGCCGGTGCCAAGGGCATCCGGATCCAGTGCTCCGGTCGCCTCGGTGGCGCCGAGATGTCGCGCTCGGAGTTCTACCGTGAGGGTCGCGTGCCGCTGCACACCCTCCGCGCGAACATCGACTACGGCTTCTACGAGGCCCGCACGACCTTCGGCCGCATCGGCGTCAAGGTCTGGATCTACAAGGGCGACATGACCGAGAAGGAGTTCGCGGCCCAGCAGGCGACCGCGGCCCCCCGTGGTCGCTGGCCCGCGTCGCGACCGCGACGACCGTCCCCGCCCGCGCCCG
>NZ_JBNFOF010000014.1:0-28943 GCF_057364645.1 Janibacter sp. CFPM2_SD2 | reverse complement strand
CCGCGCCCCGTGCCGAGCGTCGCCCGACGCGAGGGGGTGTGCCCCGCACGCTCCTGCGGCTCCTCGGGCGACTCCTGCGGCGGGTCCTCGTGCGGCTGCTCGCGCGGCTCCTCGCTCATCGTCAGACGACCGCCGCGGTGAGCTTGGACAGCGGCTCGGACAGCGCGTTGACCGCGTCGGACAGCTCCTTGACCTCGTCCTTGCTCAGGTCGGTGTAGGAGACGAAGCCGTCGCCCTTCTTGTGCTCGTCGAGCAGGTCCTGCAGCTCCGCGAAGCGGGAGTCGAGCTGCTTGGCCAGGGCGGAGTTGCCGTTGTCCATGAGGATCGGCCGGACGCCGTCGTAGCCGACCTTGGCGCCGTCGACATTGGCCTGGAAGTCCCACAGGTCGGTGTGCGACCAGGCCTCCTCCTCGCCGGTGACCTTGCCGGTCGCGACCTCCTCGAGCAGCCCTCGCGAGCCGTTGGCGATCTGGTCGACGGTGAAGCTCATCTTCTGGATGCGGCTGTCGAGGGTCTTCGTGTTCTTCAGCAGGTCGTCGCCGAAGGTCGTGCGCTCGGCGTCGGTGAGCGGCGTGTAGTCCTTGGCCTCCTGCGGCCACAGGTCCTTCTCGATCCGGTGCCAGCCGGTCCACTTCTGGCCGGGTTCGAGGTCGGCCTCGCGGGCATCCATCTTGGGGTCGAGGTCGCCGAAGGACTCGGCGACGGTCTCGATGCGCTCCCAGTGGACCCGGGCCTGCGCGTAGAGCTCGCGCGCCTCGTCGTCCTTGCCGGCCTCGTAGAGGTCGACGAACGTCGTCGTCTTGGTGAGCAGCTGGTCGGACTGGTCCTTGACGTAGGCCGCGTAGTTCTTCTCCGCCTGGGCGACGGTGGCCTGGTCACCGGCGGCGACGGTGGAGCCCTTCGACGTCGCGACGGTGAAATCGGCGCGGATGCCCTCGCCGACCATGCCGGGCTTGCAGGCCGTCGTGTAGCTGCCGGCCGGGACGTTGACGACGAGGTCGCGGGCGAGGTCGGGCCCGATGTTCTCCACCTCGCCGACGATCCGCAGCCCGTCCTCGCCGAGCAGGTAGAACTCCGTGACCTTGGTCCCGGCGTTCTTGACCTTGAAGGTCAGGGCGCCCTCGGGCACCTCGGCGGTCGAGACCTCGCAGCCGTCGTCGGTGGACGTGACGGCGATGGTGCGATCGTCCCCCTTCGCGTCGCCGGAGGGGGAGTTGGAGGTGCAGGCGGCCAGGGCCGGCACGAGCAGGGCGACGGCGGTGAGGTGGCGGAGGGTCATCGGGCGTCCTTGGTGGGAGTGGTGGTGGCGAGCGAAGGGGAGGCCGGTGCGGCCGGGCGGATGCGTCGGCGGGCGCCGACGAGGAAGAGCGTGAGCACGGGGACGACGTAGGCGACCCAGGCGATGGCCTGCAGCACGGTCGTCTGCGGGGTGAAGTTGAAGATCCCCTTGAGTAGGGCGGCGTACCAGGTGTTGGGGTCGACGATGTGCGAGACGTCGAAGGCGAGGTCGTGCAGCCCGGGCAGGAAGCGCGCCTCCTGCAGGTCGTGGATGCCGTAGGCGAGGACGCCGGCGGCCACGACGACGAGGAAGGCGCCGGTCCAGGTGAAGAAGGTCGACAGGTTGATCGAGATGGCGCCGCGGTAGATCAGCCAGCCGAGGACGACGGCCGTGGCCAGGCCGAGCACGGCCCCGAGGAGCGGGGTCCACGTCGAGCCGCCGTCGCTGCTCGTGGCGCGGGAGGTCGCCCACAGGAAGAGCGCGGTCTCGAGGCCCTCGCGACCCACCGCGAGGACGGCGACGAGGACGAGGCCCCAGGCGCCTGCCCTCGGACGCGGCGTCGATCCGGCCGCGCAGCTCGCCGCGAGCCCCCGGGCGGTGCGGGCCATCCAGAAGACCATCCAGGTGACGAAGCCGACCGCGACGATCGAGAGCCCGCCTCCGATGAGCTCCTGGGCCTCGAAGGTCAGGCCGCGCGGGCCGAAGGTCAGCAGGGCGCCGAAGCCGAGGCTGACGAGCACGGCCGCGGCGACGCCGAGCCAGATGCGGGAGAGGAGGTGGCGTCGGTCGCTCTTGACGAGGTAGGCCACGAGGATGCTGACGACGAGGGCCGCTTCAAGGCCCTCGCGCAGTCCGATGAGGTAGTTGGCGAGCACGAAGCAGGAATGTACTCCTGCTTAGGTGAGCCTCACCTAAGGCCGGCGAATGTCTCACGAGATGATCGCCACGGCGTGTGGAGCGGGCGACGGGAATCGAACCCGCGTAGCCAGTTTGGAAGACTGGGGCTCTACCATTGAGCTACGCCCGCGCGCTCCCCTCGAGCACGCCTGGGGCGCAGCCGTTGGAAGAGCAGGCGTTAGCCTAGTGCCCGCTCGTGGCCCGGTCACAATCGGGGCGCGCGGGGTATGGCGCAGGTTGGTAGCGCGTCCGCTTTGGGAGCGGAAGGCCGTCGGTTCGAATCCGGCTACCCCGACCATCTGAGGTCTCAGGACGACCGCTCCAGCAGCCGCTCGCGGAAGAGGTCGAGGACCTGGTCGAGGGCTGCGCGGGTCGGCTCGCCCTCGCGGTCGACGAGGTGCGTGGTCAGGACCGAGTGCGGCGCGCCGAAGCCGTCGGGGTTGGCCGCGTCGTCCGGCAGCTCGACCGCCACGAAGGCGTCGCCCAGCCGTCGCCGCAGCGTCGCGAAGCGCGACCCCGGTGAGACGCGATCTCCCTCGAAGCGCACCCCGAGCACCTGCAGCCCTGCGGCACAGCGCTGCTCGACGATCGCGAGGTCCTCCTCGCTGATGTCCGTGGTCTCGCTGCGTCGGCGGCCGACGGGCAGGGGGAGCGAGGGCTGGGAGAGCACCGGGGCGAGGACGCTCTCGTCCGTCGCCATGGCCAGGGCGAAGCCGCCGGTCAGGCACATGCCGACGGCGCCGACCCCGGGGCCACCGCACCGGGCGTGCTCGGCGCGAGCGAGGGCCCGCAGCCACGGGATCACCGGCGAGGTGCGCCCGAGCGCGAGGAGGGAGAACTCCCGGCTGACGCACACCTGCGCCGCCGTGTGGACACCACCGGCCGCGATGCGAAGGGAGGACCCGGCCAGCGCGTCGCGCCCGGCGACGCCGAAGAGGTCGGGCAGGACGACGGTGCAGCCGAGGTCGCGCACCCTCCGGGCGAAGGCCGCGACCTGCGGCGTGATACCGGGGAACTCGGCGATGACGACGACGGCCGGGCCGGTGCCCGAGCGCAGCACCGCGTGGTCGGTGCCCTCGTGGTCGAAGCCCTCGCGGGTGAAGTCGATCAGGGGGTCGTCGGCCACGTCATGCCTCGCTCGGGCTCGCGCGCTGCCGCAGGTCGGCCGGTCAGTACTGCTGGACGCCGGGGGTGGCGGCGCCGCCGCCCACGACCTCGGAGAGGCGAGAGCGGCCCCCTTCGCGGTCGAGGCTGCGCTCGAGGCGGGCCGCGACCCGGCGGGTGGGCCACACGTGCCAGGCCATGGACAGCAGCGCCCAGAACCCGCCGACGAGGTAGGCCCACGCCGACCCGGTCGTGAAGGCCCAGGCGAGCGACAGGAGCGCGGGCGCCTCGATGATGGCGAAGCGGGTGATGGTCGTCTGCTGGAGGGCGTCGAGCCCGATCCGCAGGGCGGTGTCCTCGTCGGCGTCGCGGGGGACCGCCGGGGTCCGGTAGCCGACGACCTCGACGATGACGAAGGCCGCGACGTTGATCGCGAAGAGCGCCGCGGCCGTGACCGGCGACGGGTACTCCTCGAGCCCGAGGACGACGACCGCGACGACGGCGAAGATCACCAGGGCCCCGATGAGCGATCCGGCGATGATGCGCAGGCTCTGCAGGCGGGTGCGGACGAAGGACTCGCGGTCGGCGCTCATGGGGCCAAGGTAGCGGCGCATTCGGCCTGCGGGCGGGCAGCGGATAGAGTGACTGCTTGTGTCCCGGACACCCGGGACGGTGCGTGCGCGCCGGAGGGCCGTCCAGCGGACCCGACAGCCTGCGCCGCAACCCCCTTCGTCGTCCAGATCGTGTGGAGTGCCTGCAGTGAAGAGTGCCGTCGAGAACCTCAGCCCGACCCGGGTCAAGCTGACCGTCGAGGTCCCGAGCGAGGAGCTCCAGCCGCACGTCGACGCGGCCCTGAAGTCCATCGGGTCCCAGATCAACGTGCCCGGCTTCCGCCAGGGCAAGGTGCCCACCCGCATCATCGAGCAGCGGGTCGGCAAGGGCGCGGTCATCCAGGAGGCCGTCAACGAGGCCCTTCCCGAGTTCTTCGGCCAGGCCGTCGACGAGACCGGTGTCGAGCCGATCGGCCAGCCCGAGGTCGACATCACCGAGGTCCCGATGACCGACGGCGAGCAGCTGAAGTTCACCGTCGAGGTCGACGTGCGCCCCGAGGTCACCCTCCCCGACTACGACGGCATCGAGATCCAGGTCGACAACCTCGAGGTCACCGACGAGGACGTCGAGGCCAAGCTCACCGAGCTGCGCGAGCGCTTCGGCACCCTGGTCGGCGTCGAGCGCGCCGCCCAGACCGGCGACTTCGTCTCCATCGACCTCAAGGCGACGATGGACGGCGAGGACGTCGACGCCGTCGAGGGCGTCTCCTACGAGATCGGCTCCGGCAACATGCTCGAGGGCCTCGACGAGGCGCTCGTCGGCATGTCGAAGGGCGAGACCAAGGACTTCTCCGCCCCGCTCGCCGGTGGCGACAAGGCCGGCCAGTCCGCCGACTGCACCGTCACGGTCCAGTCGGTCAAGGAGCGCGAGCTGCCCGAGGTCGACGACGACTTCGCCCAGATGGCGAGCGAGTTCGACACCGCCGAGGAGCTGCGCGCCGACCTCGCGAAGCAGGCCGAGCAGTCGAAGAAGTTCGAGCAGGGCATCCAGGCCCGCGACAAGGTCCTCGACCACCTGCTGTCCAACACCGAGATCCCGCTGCCCGAGGGCATCATCGAGGCCGAGGTCAACCAGCACCTCGAGCAGGAGGGTCGTCTCGAGGACGACGAGCACCGCGCCGAGGTCGACGAGTCGACCCGCTCGACGCTCAAGACCCAGTTCCTGCTCGACGCCCTCGCCAAGACCGAGGAGATCGAGGTCGGCCAGCCCGAGCTCGTCGAGTACCTCATCATGCAGTCGCAGCAGTACGGCATGGACCCCAACCAGTTCGCCCAGCTGCTCGACCAGCAGGGCCAGGTCCAGTCGATGGTGGCCGAGGTCGCCCGCCGCAAGGCGCTGGCCGCGGCTCTCGACAAGGCCAAGATCGTCGACGCCGACGGCAATGCCATCGACCTCGACGACATCGTCCCCGAGGGCGAGCGCACCGGTGACGTCGAGGAGCTCGACGACGAGGCCACCGAGGTTCCGGCCGAGGAGACCGCCGAGACGGCCGACGAGCAGGCCTGACCCAGCACCACCCCGACGAAGGGGGGTCACCGCCACGTGCGGTGACCCCCCTTCGTCCGTGCCAGAAGGGAGCCCGCCATGGCGACCACCACCGCACGCAGTGCCGTGCTCGCGACCTTCGCGGTCTCCGGGCTGGCCTTCTCGACGTGGGCGGCGCGGATCCCGGCCATCCGCGCCCAGCTCGACCTCACGCCCGGTGAGCTCGGCCGCACGCTGCTCTTCGGCGCCCTCGGCTCGGTCGTCTCCCTGCCCCTCGCCGGGCGGGTCATCACGGCCGTGGGTGCCGCCCGCGCGGTGATGATCGGCGTGGTCGTCGTCGTGCTCGGCCTCCTCGGGCTGGGACTGGCCGTCGACGTGCTCGCGAGCGCGCCCGCGACGGCTGCGGCGATCTTCGTCATCGCCGTCGGCATCTCGCTGTGGGACGTGTCGATGAACCACGAGGGGGCGGCCGTCGAGCAGCAGCTCGGCCGCACCGTCATGCCGGTCTTCCACGCCTTCTTCTCCGGCGGCACGGTGGTCGGCGCGCTCGCCGCGGCGGGGATCGTCCGCGCCGGTGTCCCGGTCCTCGCCCACCTGGCCGTCGTCGCCGCTCTCGTCCTCGTCGTCGGGCTGTGGATCCCGCGCGGCTTCCTGCCCCGCCGGCTCGAGGCGGGGGAGGAAGGTGACGCCGCGGGGCGACCCGGCAGCGCCTGGCGCGAACCGCGGACCCTGGCCATCGGCGTCGTCGTGCTCGTCGCCGCCCTCACCGAGGGCACGGCCAACGACTGGATCGCCCTGGCCGTCACCGAGGGCCACGACCAGCCGGAGGAGATCGGGGTGCTCGCCTTCGCGACCTTCCTCGCGGCGATGACCGCCGGCCGGCTCCTCGGGGTGCGCCTGCTCGACCGCCACGGCCGGGTGGTCGTGCTGCGGGTCCTCTTCGCGCTGGCGGCGGTCGGCTCGCTGCTCGTCGTGCTCGGCACGACGGCGCTGGCCTTCGTCGGCGTCGTGCTGTGGGGTGTCGGCGCGAGCCTGGGCTTCCCCACGGGCATGAGTGCGGCCGCCGACGACCCGCGCCGGCGCGCCGGTCGTCGGTGGTCTCGACGATCGGCTACCTCGCCTTCATCGTCGGACCGCCCCTGCTCGGCATGCTCGGCGACCACGTCGGCGTCCTGCGCTCGCTGCTGCTCGTCGGCCTCCTCGCGGTGCCGGCGGTGCTCGCCGTCCCCGCCGTCTGCGAGCGCGGCGCGGCGCGCGGCTGAGCCGCCCCGACCACCGACCTGAACCCGCATTACCCTAGGGTGATGCGGAGATTGAACGCGTGTTCAACCGCCACCCACGAGGAGGACGCATGACGGACGGCACCTTCCCCTCGCCTTTCCCCGTCGAGGACCCGCAGGCCCTGGCCGAGCTCGAGCGGGCGCAGGGCGACCTCGCCCGTGCCGTCGGTCGGCTCATCGACGCGACCGTGCGCACCCGTCACGAGGGTCCGGTCCTCGACGAGGTTGCCGCCGAGGTCGACGTGCTCGTGGCCCGGCTGCTCGAGCGGTCGCAGGAGGGTCCGCTCGGCGTCGAGACGAGCAGCGACGGTCGCTTGCGCGACCACGCCAACCCCATGGTCGGCATGCGCAACCCCATCGCCCCGCCCCTCGTCATGACCGATGACGAAGGGGGAGTGGCGTGCACCTTTTCCCTCGGAGCCGCCTACGAGGGACCGCCCGGGTGCGTGCACGGCGGCTTCGTCGCCTCGGTCCTCGACCAGGTCCTCGGCACGGCCGCGGCCAAGCGCGGGGTGCCCGGCCTGACGGCCTACCTCAACACCACCTACCGCCGGCCGACGCTGCTGGGGACCGACCACGTCTGCCGCGCCCGCGTCGACCGGCTCGAGGGGTGGAAGGTCTTCGCCAGCGGCGAGATCGTCGACCCGCAGGGACGGGTGACGGCCGAGGCGGAGGCGCTCTTCGTCGTCCCGCAGTGGGCCCGTGAGCACCTGGGCACGCCGACCGGTGACGCCGGGGACTTCGACCGCCGGCGGGTGCGTCGGTCGAGGGCAGCACCGACGCGGCGGAGGGCACCGCCACGTCGTAGCGTTGGCGGACATGAGCGATCGCGACCAGGTGCCCGCTGACCACGAGACCGTCGAGGTCGAGGCCCTCGAGGTCGAGGACCCGGGCGAGCCCAACTTCGCGCAGGTCTTCTTCCCCGCCCGCCCGCGGGCGCTGCGGCCCCGTGCCCGGCTGCGTCCGCAGGGCGCTCCCTCGGCAGCGCAGGTGCGGTCGGGGGAGCCGCTGGGGTCCAACCCCGTCTACGTCGAGTGGCTGCAGGGGCAGTCGATGCTCCAGGACGCGAAGGAGATCGCGGCGCAGTTCACCGGGCAGGGGTCGATGTGGCAGAACCCCTTCGCCCAGCCCGACCCCCGGGCGGCCGTGCAGACGGCGTCGGTGTGGTTCACCGCCTACCCGATTTCGATGATCACCCGCCCGGGCACCTCCTTCCTCGCCTCGCTCGCCGACCCGGTCCTGTGGCAGACCTTCCAGGAGATCGGCATCCACGCGCTGCACACCGGGCCGGTCAAGCGGGCCGGTGGGCTGTCGGGCTGGAGCCCGACCCCGAGCGTCGACGGGCACTTCGACCGGGTGGGCACGCACATCGACGAGCTCTTCGGCAGCGAGGACGACTACCGCGAGATGTGCCGGGTCGCGGCCGACCACGACGGCACGGTCATCGACGACATCGTCCCCGGTCACACGGGCAAGGGGGCCGACTTCCGGCTCGCCGAGATGGGCGTCGGCGACTACCCGGGGATCTACCACATGGTCGCCATCCCGCAGGAGGACTGGCACCTGCTGCCCGACGTGCCCGAGGGGCGGGACTCGGTCAACCTCGACGAGGCCGCCGAGGCGGCGCTGGCCGACGCCGGGCTCATCGTCGGCGAGATGCAGCGGGTGATCTTCCACGTGCCGGGCCTCAAGGACACCAACTGGTCGGTGACCGCCCCGGTGACCGGACCCGACGGGGTGACCCGCCGCTGGGTCTACCTGCACTACTTCAAGGAGGGGCAGCCGTCGATCAACTGGCTCGACCCCACCTTTGCCGGGATGCGACTCGTCATCGGCGACGCGCTGCACAGTCTCGGTGACCTCGGCTCCGGCGGTCTGCGGCTGGACGCCAACGGATTCCTCGGCGTCGAGCGCACCCTCGAGGGCCCGGCGTGGTCCGAGGGGCACCCGCTGTCGCAGGCGGCCAACCAGCTCATCGGGTCGATGGTGCGCAAGGTCGGCGGCTTCACCTTCCAGGAGCTCAATCTCTCGATCGAGGACATCCGCGACACCGCCGCGGGCGGTGCCGACCTGTCCTACGACTTCGTCAACCGACCCGCCTACCACCACGCCCTCGCGACCGGCGACACCGAGTTCCTCCGGCTGACCCTGCGGCAGGCGCACGAGCTCGGGGTGGACGCGGCCGGACTCGTCCACGCCCTGCAGAACCACGACGAGATGACCTACGAGCTCGTCCACTTCGCCAGCCGGCACCGCGACGACGAGTTCGACTTCCGGGGCGAGGTGACGACGGGGGAGGGGCTCGCCGCGACGATCCGTGAGGAGCTGACCGAGGCCCTCACCGGCGACGCGGCGCCCTACAACCTCGTCTTCACGACCAACGGCATCGCCTCGACGACCGCGTCCGTCATCACCGCAGCCCTCGGTCTGCGCGACCTCGACGCGCTCACCGACGAGGACGTCGAGCGGGTGACGCGGGCGCACCTGCTGCTCGCGATGTTCAACGCATTGCAGCCGGGCGTCTTCGCCCTGTCGGGGTGGGACCTCGTCGGGGCGCTGCCGATCCCCGCCGACGAGATCGAGCCGCTGCTGCGCGAGGGCGACACCCGCTGGGTCCACCGGCCGGCCTACGACCTGCTCGACGTCGCTCCGGAGGCGACCGGGTCCGCCTCCGGCATGCCGCGGGCCCGGACGCTCTACGGCCCGATCGACGCGCAGCTGCAGGACCCGCGTTCCTTCGTCCGGCGCCTGAAGGACCTGCTCCACCTGCGCGGCTACTTCGCCATCGCGACGACCCGGCAGGTCGACGTGCCGGAGGTGGCGCACCGGTCGATGCTCGTCATGGTGCACGACTACGAGCAGGTCCCCGGTCAGCTGCAGGTGACGGTGCTCAACTTCAGCGGGGAACCGATCAGCGGCACCGTCATCAGCGAGCACCTCGAGCCCGGCTCGCGCCTGATGGACATGGGCGACGGCTCGACCTTCGGCGAGGTCGACCAGCTCCACGGCTTCCACGTCGAGCTCGAGGGCTTCGCCGGCCTGTCGCTCCTGGTGACGCCGGCGAAGGGGTGAGCTCCCCCCTTCGCCATGGTGTTGCGCTCACGGCGAACACGGCCGGGAGGCGGGAAACATGCGCGGGGAGCGGGCGTTAGGGTCAGTGAAAGTCGTGAACACGAGAGCAACCGCCGACACGGCGGAGAAGCGAGTGAGCGTGAGCAACAGCAGCGAGATCGTCGCAGCCGGCCCGCAGGGCGGGATGGGTCTCGACGACCACATCTACCAGCGCCTCCTCAAGGAGCGCATCATCTTCCTCGGCTCCGATGTGCGTGACGACAACGCCAACGCCATCGCCGCCCAGATGCTGCTCCTCGCGGCGGAGGACCCCGAGAAGGACATCTGGCTGTACATCAACAGCCCGGGTGGCTCGATCTCCGCCGGCATGGCGATCTTCGACACGATGAAGTGGATCCCCAACGACGTCGCGACGGTCGCGATGGGTCTGGCGGCCTCGATGGGCCAGTTCCTGCTGTCGGCCGGCACGAAGGGCAAGCGCTACGCGACCCCGCACGCGCGGGTCATGATGCACCAGCCCTCCGGCGGCATCGGCGGCACCGCCTCGGACATCAAGATCCAGGCCGAGCAGATGCTCTTCGTCAAGACGCAGATGGCCGAGCTCATCGCCGAGCACACCGGCCAGACCGTCGAGCAGATCCACAAGGACTCCGACCGCGATCGCTGGTTCGGCGCCCAGGAGGCCAAGGAGTACGGCTTCGTCGACCACGTCTTCGAGCGCTCCGACCAGGCCGGTCGCCCGACCGACAACCCGATCAGCGACTGAGCCGACCCCGAGCCTTCCAGGAGACACCATGAACTTCGACGCACAGCTGCGTACCCACCAGCCGGGCTCGGCCCCCCTTCGTCCCGGGCCGTCCAGCCGCTACATCCTGCCGAACTTCGAGGAGCGCACCTCCTACGGCATGAAGCGGATGGACCCGTACACCAAGCTCTTCGAGGACCGGATCATCTTCCTCGGCGTGCAGGTCGACGACGCCTCCGCGGACGACATCATCGCCCAGCTGCTCGTGCTGGAGTCGATGGAGCCCGAGCGCGACATCCTCATGTACATCAACAGCCCGGGTGGCAGCTTCACCGCCATGACGGCGATCTACGACACGATGCAGTACATCCGTCCCGACATCCAGACCTTCGTCATCGGTCAGGCCGCGTCGGCGGCGGCGGTGCTCCTCGGCGCCGGTGCCCCGGGCAAGCGCTTCGCCCTGCCCAACAGCCGCATCCTCATCCACCAGCCGGCGCTCGCCGGCGGTGAGTACGGCCAGGCCTCCGACATCGAGATCCAGGCCAACGAGGTGCTGCGCATGCGCACCTGGCTCGAGGAGACCTGGGCCAAGCACTCCGGCAAGACGGCCGAGGAAGTGCGCGAGGACATCGAGCGCGACAAGATCCTCTCGGCGCAGGAGGCCAAGGACTACGGCCTCATCGACGAGGTGCTCACCCCGCGCAAGGCCTCGCTCGAGGACTGACCGCGGCGACCGAGCCACCACGACCGCAGGGCCCCGGAGAGCGATCTCCTGGGGCCCTGCGTCGTGCCGCGCCGGCCGTGGAACCGAACCAGGGTGGGAGACGTCCAAGGACCATGCGACGTCTGCTCCTGCCGCTCCTGGCGGCTCTGCTGGCCCTGCCGGTCGTGGTCCTCACCGCGCCCGCGGCCCAGGCCTGCTCGTGCGCCGTGAGCAGCCCAGCACGTCTCGTCGACCGCGCGGCGCTCGTCGCGCGGGTCGAGGTCGCCGCCCGCGACGAGCACACGAGCGCCGACGGGATGGCCGGCTCGCGCTACGACGTCGTCGTGCGAAGGGAGTGGAAGGGGCCCGGGCAGCAGCGGGTCGCCGTCGTCAGCCGTGACGACTCCGCCTCCTGCGGCGTGCGCCTCGCCGTCGGGCGGGAGTACCTGCTGCTGGGCACGCGTGCGGGCGATGCCTGGCGGGTCGACCTGTGCGGCGGGACGACGGCGTTGGCCCCTGGCACCCCGCAGGGTGCGGTCACGGTCGCCGACGTCGAAGGAGCGGCTCGGGGCCGGGACGACACCGGCGGCGGCCTCCCCCTTCGTCCGCGCCGACGTCCGACGAGGGCTCCGGTGGGTGGTGGCGGCCCCGCGAGGCCGCGTGGCTGTGCCTCTCGATCGTCCTGGCGCTCGTCGTGGGCATCGCGCAGATCCTGCGGGACGACGACGAGGCCGACGACTGACGGGCGGTGGGGCGGGTCGGGCGGTTGCGCTGTCAGCGGAACGGCGCGACGCGCCCCCGTCGGTCGGTGTCCAATGGGAGACGACCGGCACCCACTTGGGTACGGTCGAGGCACGCGACCCACGTGGTCGACCCGGGATCGAGAGGACACCTGACGTGGCACGAGTCGGAGAGAGCGGCGACCTGCTCAAGTGCTCCTTCTGCGGCAAGTCCCAGAAGCAGGTGAAGAAGCTCATCGCCGGGCCCGTGTCTACATCTGCGACGAGTGCATCGACCTGTGCAACGAGATCATCGAGGAGGAGCTCACCGACTCGGGTGACCTCGGCCTCGACGAGCTGCCCAAGCCGCGCGAGATCTACGACTTCCTCGAGACCTACATCATCGGTCAGGACAAGGCGAAGAAGGCGCTCGCCGTCGCCGTCTACAACCACTACAAGCGGATCCAGGCCGACGAGGGCGCGGTCGCCAAGCGCGACGAGGACCACGTCGACATCGCGAAGTCCAACATCCTGCTCATCGGCCCGACCGGCTGCGGCAAGACCTATCTCGCGCAGACCCTCGCCCGCATGCTCAACGTCCCCTTCGCGATCGCCGACGCGACCGCCCTGACCGAGGCCGGCTACGTCGGCGAGGACGTCGAGAACATCCTCCTCAAGCTCATCCAGGCCGCCGACTACGACACGAAGAAGGCCGAGCAGGGGATCATCTACATCGACGAGATCGACAAGGTCGCCCGCAAGTCGGAGAACCCCTCGATCACCCGTGACGTCTCCGGCGAGGGGGTGCAGCAGGCGCTGCTGAAGATCCTCGAGGGCACGACGGCGTCGGTGCCCCCGCAGGGCGGGCGCAAGCACCCGCACCAGGAGTTCATCCAGATCGACACGACCAACGTGCTCTTCATCGTCGGCGGCGCCTTCGCCGGCCTCGAGAAGATCATCGAGTCGCGCGTCGGCAAGAAGGGCCTGGGCTTCGGCTCCGAGCTGCACAAGGCGACCGACCTCGCCGAGGCGATCACCGACGTCATGCCCGAGGACCTGATGAAGTTCGGCCTCATCCCCGAGTTCATCGGCCGTCTGCCGATCATCACGACGGTCACCCCGCTCGACCGCGAGGCCCTCGTGCAGATCCTCGCCGAGCCCAAGAACGCTCTCGTCAAGCAGTACCGCAAGATGTTCGAGATCGACGGCGTCGAGCTGGAGTTCACCGACGACGCCCTCGAGGCGATCGCCGACTCCGCCATCGCCCGCGGCACGGGAGCCCGTGGCCTGCGCGCGATCATGGAGGAGGTCCTCATGCCGGTCATGTTCGACACCCCGAGCGACGACGGCATCAAGCAGATCGTCGTCAGCGCCGAGGTCGTGCGCGACAACGTCCTGCCGGCGATCGTGCGGCACGAGGAGAGCGGCAAGCGCAAGCACAAGCGCTCCGCCTGACACCCCCCGCTGGCTGAGGAGGTCGTCCGCGGCCGTCTCGAAGCCACCACGCTGGCTGAGGAGGCCGTCCGCGGCCGTCTCGAAGCCTGACAGGATGTCGGTGTGACCGCCCCCTTCCGCCTCGTGCAGGGATCGTCCGGGCCACGGCAGCAGAGCCCGACGACGTGCGGGTCCGCGTGCGCGACGGTCGCCCGGATGCTCGTCGACGCTCCCTTCGCCCGCTGGGTCGCCACCGGTGAGGGGCACCCGGTGCCGGGCGCCGAGGGTGCCACCGCAGCGGAGCGTTTCGCGGCCTGGGAGCGGGTCGTCCACGCTCGCACCAACGGCTGGCGCGGCCCCGGCGGCGGCTTCACCCTCGCGTGGCCGCAGGCGCTCGGCACGCCCCCGTGGGGCCTCGCGCACGAGCTCGAGCACGGCGGCTCCCGGCCGGGCACGCGCTATCGGATCATCTCCGTGCGAGCCCACTCCGAGGAGTCGCTGCGCGCCCGCTACCGGCGGCTGCTCGACCTCGTCGTCGACGGTGAGCCGGCCGCGCTCTACGTCGGCAGCCGCCTGCTGCCGCGGCACGTCACGCTCGTGCTCCCGGGCGAGCGGCCGGACGTGCTCCACGTCTACGAGCCGGCGAGCGGTTCGGTGCAAGTGCTCGAGGAGGACGCCTTCGCCACCCGCCGGCTGCGCCTCGGCGGCTGGGCCGTGCCGTGGATCCTCGTCCAGCCGACCGGTCACCGACGTGTGCTCGACGGATCGGCGGCCACGGCCGCCTGGCGGGTGCCCCGGCTGGCCCCCGAGCCGCGACCGACCTGCTGCGCGAGGCTGACCCCGACACCGTCTGACGACGCACGGGCCCCGCCGTCCCTCGGGGAGGTCGGGCCCTGCGTCGTCAGGTCGTCAGTTCTTCGGCGGCTTGACGAAGGGGATGAGCTCGACGTCGCGCAGGACGACCTCGTCGCCCTCGGCGTAGTCGAAGCTCCCCGTCAGGCGGCGGCCGACCGCAGGTCGGGCTCGCCCGCGCGCACCCGGTCGGCGGTCGCGGCCGGAGCCACGAGTGTCGCTGCGGTGATCTCGCTGCGCATGCCGACCTTGGCGTCGGACTTGGCCTTGCGTACCTGGCTCAGGGCCGTGCCGACGGCTGCGAGGACCTGCGGGTCACCGGCCTCCGCGAGGGCCAGCTCGGTGGCCTCGGGCCAGGTCGCGCGGTGCACCGACCCCTCCTGCCACCACGACCAGACCTCCTCGGTCGCGTAGGGGAGGAAGGGCGCGAGCAGGCGCAGCAGGACCGACAGCGCGAGCCGCAGCGCGGCGCGTGCCGACGGGTCGCCACCGTGGGCGCGGTCCTTGACGAGCTCGATGTAGTCGTCGCAGAAGGTCCAGAAGAAGGTCTCGGTGACGTCGAGCGAGCGGGTGTAGTCCCACGCCTCGAAGCCGCTGGTCGCATCGCCCACGACCTGCTGCAGGGCCGCGATCATCGCCCGGTCGAGCGGCTCGGTGATCACCGAGGCCAGCCCCTGGCGGTCGTCGAGCTCGGGCTCGCCGAAGCCGAGGGCGAACTTGCTGGCGTTGAGCAGCTTGATCGCCAGACGGCGGCCGATCTTCATCTGACCGGTGTCGTAGGCGGCGTCGGTGCCCAGGCGACCGGAGGCGGCCCAGTAGCGCACGGCATCGGCGCTGTGCTCGACGACGACGTCCTCGGGCGTGACGACATTGCCCTTGGACTTGCTCATCTTCTTGCGGTCGGGGTCGAGGATCCACCCGGAGATCGCGGCGTTCTTCCACGGGGCGGTGCCGTGCTCGAAGTGCGCGCGCACGACGGTCGCGAAGAGCCAGGTGCGGATGATGTCGTGGCCCTGAGGGCGCACGTCCATCGGGAAGACCTTGTCGAAGAGCGTGCTCTCGCCGCGCTCGCCCGCGAGCCAGTCGCCGGCGATCTGCGGCGTGAGCGAGGAGGTCGCCCAGGTGTCCATGACGTCGGGGTCGCCGGTGAAGCCACCCGGCTGGTCGCGCTGCTCCTCGGTGTAGCCGGCCGGCACCTGCGCCATCGGGTCGACCGGCAGCTGCTCCTCGGTCGGCACGAGCGGGCTGTCGTACTGCGGCTGGCCGTCGCCGTCGAGGGCGTACCAGACGGGGATCGGGATGCCGAAGAAGCGCTGGCGGGAGATCAGCCAGTCGCCGTTGAGCCCGGCGACCCAGTTCTTGTAGCGCGACTTCATGAAGTCGGGGTGGAAGTCGATCTCGTCGCCGCGGGCCTGCAGCGCCTGGTTGAGGTCGGCGTCGCGGCCGCCGTTGCGGATGTACCACTGGCGCGAGGTGACGATCTCGAGCGGCTTCTCGCCCCGCTCGTAGAAGTTGGCCTTGCGCTGGGTCTTCTGGGGCTCGCCGTCGAGGTCACCCGAGGCGCGCAGCGCCTCGACGACGACCTCGCGGGCGGAGTGCACGGTCTTGCCGGACATCTCCGCGAAGGTGGCGGCACCCCCTTCGCTCTGGATCCACTCGGGCGTCTCGCCGAGGATCCGGCCGGCGCGGGTGACGACCGAGCGGGTCGGCAGCTGCAGCTCGCGCCACCAGATGACGTCGGTGAGGTCACCGAAGGTGCAGCACATCGCGATGCCGGCGCCCTTGTCCATCTCCGCGGACGGGTGGGCGACCACGGGCACCTCGACCCCGAAGAGCGGGGAGGTGACGGTGGAGCCGAAGAGGCCCTGGTACCGCTCGTCGTCGGGGTGGGCGATGAGGGCGACGCAGGCCGGCAGCAGCTCGGGACGGGTGGTCTCGATGTGGACCGGGCCGTCGGCGCCGTGGAAGGCGACGCGGTGGTAGGCACCCGGGTAGTCGCGGGCCTCGAGCTCGGCCTGCGCGACGGCGGTCTGGAAGGTCACGTCCCACAGGCCGGGGGCCTCGGCGGTGTAGGCCTCGCCGCGGGCGAGGTTGCGCAGGAAGGCGGTCTGCGCCGTCGCGCGGGAGCGGTCGTCGATGGTGCGGTACTGGATGTTCCAGTCGAGGCTGAAGCCGAGGCGGCGGAAGAGGGACTCGAAGGCCTCCTCGTCCTTGACCGTCAGCTCGTCGCACAGCTCGATGAAGTTCTGTCGGCTGATCGGGACCTGGTCGGCGGCCTTGATGGTTTTGGTCGTGCCCTCGAAGGGGGGCGTGAAGTCCGGGTCGTAGGGGAGCGAGGAGTCGCCGCGCACGCCGTAGTAGTTCTGCACCCGCTTCTCGGTCGGCAGGCCGTTGTCGTCCCAGCCGATCGGGTAGAAGACGTTGAGCCCGCGCATGCGCTTGTAGCGGGCCATGCAGTCGGTGTGCGTGTAGCTGAAGACGTGCCCCATGTGCAGCGACCCGCTCGCGGTCGGCGGCGGGGTGTCGATGGAGAAGACCTGCTCCCGGGCACCCTCGCGGTCGAAGGCGTAGGTGTCCTGCTCACGCCATACGGCGCCCCACTTGTCCTCGAGGCCGTCCAGCGAGGGACGGTCCGGGATGCGGGCTGCGTCGGGGGCGGGGGAGTGCTCGGTCATGGGGTGGATCTTCCCATCACCGGTGTGGCGCGGACCAATCGGTCCGTGCCTGCTCCGGCGACCTACGAGACCGTAGGCTGCAGTCATGCGCCGACCCGAGCCCCTGTACCGCGCGATCATCATCGTGGCGCGGACCATCTTCCTCATCAACGGCTACCGCTTCACCATCAAGGGCGACCGCAACGTCCCCAAGCGTGGCGGCGCGGTCATGGCGATCAACCACACCGGCTACATCGACTTCGTCCTCGCCGGGCTGGGAGCACGCCGCAGCCAGCGCTGGGTGCGCTTCATGGCGAAGAAGTCGATCTGGCAGCACAAGGTGGCCGGGTTCTTCATGCGGGGGCTGAAGCACATCCCGGTCGACCGGCACGCGGGTGGGGCTGCCTTCAAGGAGGCCGTGGCCAAGCTCAAGGACGGCGAGGTCGTCGGGGTCTACCCCGAGGCGACGATGTCGCGCTCCTTCGAGATCAAGGAGCTCAAGAGCGGCACCGCCCGGATGGCGCAGGAGGCGGGCGTGCCGATCCTCCCGACGATCGTGTGGGGCGCGCACCGGATCTGGACCAAGGACGTACCCAAGCGTCTGGGGCGCACCAACTTCCCGATCCACATCACCATCGGTGACCCGATCCACGTCGGGCCCGACGACGACGTCAACGAGGTCACCGAGCGGCTGCGCGAGGTGATGAAGCAGCTCCTCGACGAGACCATCGCCGCCTACCCGCCCCTGACGGGCGACGAGCTGCGCTTCCACCCGGCCCGTCTCGGCGGCACCGCCCCGACCTACGAGGACGCCTGGGCCAAGGACCACAAGGACATGACCCGCACCAAGGACCAGTTCACCAAGGACTGAGCCCGTGAACTCTGCAAGACCCTAGGGTTTTGCAGAGTGGCGACCTGTCAACTGCGCAAGACCCCAGGGTCTTGCGCAGTTCGCCGTTCTGGAGTCCGCAGGCGGGGCAGTGGCGAAGGGGGAGCCCCGCACCTCATGCGGTGAGGGCGACCTCGGCATCCCGGTGGTCACCCTGCCGAGGTTCCTCTCCGGCGAGCCGGGCGTAGGCGCCGCCCCGGGCGAGCAGGGCGAGGTGCTCGCCCCGCTCGGCGACCCGCCCGCCCGCGAGCACGAGGATCTCGTCCGCGGACTCGATGGTGCTCAGTCGGTGGGCGATGGTGATCGTCGTCCGGCCGCGGGCCAGCGCGTCGAGGGCGGCCTGCAGCTCACGCTCGGTGTCGTTGTCCAGGGCGCTCGTCGCCTCGTCGAGGACGAGGACGGCCGGGTCGCGCAGCAGGGTGCGGGCGATGGCGATGCGCTGCTGCTCTCCGCCGGAGAAGCGGTGCCCGCGTGCGCCGACGACCGTGTCGAGCCCCTCGGGCAGCGCCGCGACGAGGTCGGCGGCCTGGGCGGTCGCGAGGGCCTGCCACAGCCGAGCCTCGGTGGCCTCGGGGTCGGCGAGCAGGAGGTTGGCGCGCACCGTGTCGTGGGCGAGGTAGGTCTCCTGGGTGACGATGCCGATGACCTGGGTGAGGGTCTGGGGGTCGATGTCGCGCAGGTCCACCCCGTCGACGGTGATCCGCCCGCTCGTCGGGTCGGCGAGCCGGACGAGCAGCGAGGCGAGGGTCGACTTGCCGCTGCCGGTGGCGCCGACGAGCGCGAGGTGCGAGCCGGCGGGGATGACGGCGTCGATGCCGTCGAGGGCGAGCCGGTCGCCGTCGGGGTAGCCGTAGCCGACGCCCTCGATGCGCACGTCGCCGCGCACCGTCGTCGGGTCGAGGTCGACCGGAGCGGCCGGGGGAGTGACCTCGGGCTCGAGGTCGAGGTAGCCGAAGACGCGGCTGAAGAGGGCCATCGAGGCCACCCACGAGGCACCGACGTTGAGCAGGCCCATGATCGGCCGGAAGATGCCCGACTGCAGCGTCGTGAAGGCGATGATCGTGCCGATGGTCATGCCGCCGCTCGTCGCGGGGAAGCCGGCAGCGAGGTAGATCAGGGCCGGGATCGCGGCGAAGACGATCGACATCGTCGCCATCCGCCAGCGGCCGGCGAGCTCGCTGCGCACCTCGAGGCCGACGAGGTCGGTCGAGGTCTGGGTGAACTCGCGGGCTCCGCGCCCGGACGTGCCCAGCGTCTTGGACAGCAGCGCACCGCTCACCGACAGCTCCTCGGTGACCTGGGCCTGCAGGTCGGACAGCCGGCGCTGCCGCTGGGAGGTGATCTCTAGCCGGGCCAGCGCCACCTTGCGGGTGGTCCAGATCGCCGGCGGCAGGACGAGGAGCGAGAGGAGCGACAGCCGCCAGCTCAGGGCGGCCATGGCGACGGCGGTGGCGACCGCGGTCGTGAGGTTGGAGGCGATCGAGACGGCCGTGCTCGTCACGATCGACTGCATGCCACCGATGTCCTGGGTGATGCGCGAGGTGATCTCGCCGGAGCGGGTGCGGGTGAAGAAGCTCATCGACTGCCGCTGCAGGTGGGTGAAGACGTCGGTGCGCAGCCGGTGCATGACGGCCTGGCCGACGCGCGTGGAGATCCACGTCTGCTGCACGCCGATGAGGGCGGTGGCGATGGTGACGAGCAGCATGCCGCCGACGGCGAGCAGCAGCAGGCGCACGTCCTGGTGGGGGAGCGCGTCGTCGATGACGGTGCGCAGGAGGAAGGGGGAGGCCATCGAGATCAGCGAGCTGGCCACGATGAGCGCCACGACCGCGGCGACCTGCCAGCGGTAGGGGCGGAAGTAGGCGATGACCCGGCGGGCGCTCACGGGGCTCTCGGCGAGCTGGGCGCGGTCGCGCGGGTCGATGCGGCGGGGTCCGTGCCCGCCGCCGGGCTTGGGGGAGGTCGTCGGGGTGTCCATGCGGTCCCCTTTCATCTCAGGTCTGTTCGTGGTGCTGAGGTTACCTCACTATGAGGGAAGGGGGCAACTCGGCTACCGTGGTCGGCATGAGCGAGCGGGTGGTCGGGCAGGGCACGGAGGACCTCGGTGAGCAGCTGCTGCGGGTGGCCCGCGGCCTGCGCCGGGCCTGGATGGTCGACCTGTCGGAGCACGACCTGTCACCCCACGAGGCCCGCGCCCTGCGCGTGGCGGCGGACCGCGCGGAGGCGCCGCGGCTGCGCGACCTGGCTGACTCCCTTCGCATCGCACCGCGGTCGGTCACCGATGTCGTCGACGCGCTCGAGCGCAAGGGCTATGTCGTCCGCGAGCCGGACCGCACGACCGGCGGGCGAGCGTCGTCGTCGTCACCGACGCCGGACGGCAGGTGCGGTCGGCGGTGCACGAGGCGCGTCGCCGCAGCGTCGGTGACCAGATGGGCGCGCTCAGCGGGCAGCAGCGCGCGGCGCTCGCCGACGCGCTGACGACGCTCGAGGAGGGGCTGGGCTGAGGGGCTAGAAGGAGCTGTGCCCGAGGTGGGCGAGCGCCTGACGCAGCAGCGCTCCTTGGCCACCGGCCATCTCGGCCTGCAGCCCGGTCTCGGCGGCCTCGTCGAGGGTGAGCCAGGCGAGGTCGAGGGCGTCCTGCTGCGGCGCGCAGTCGCCGCGCACCGGGACGATGAAGCTCAGCGCGACGGCGTGCTGGCGCGGGTCGTGGAAGGGCGTGACCCCCGGCGTCGGGAAGAACTCGGCGATCGTGAAGGGGATCGGCGAGGCCGGCACGCTCGGCAGGGCCATCGGGCCGAGGTCCTTCTCGAGGTGACGCACGAGGGCGTCGCGCACGCGCTCGTGGTAGTTGACCCGGCCGGCGACGAGCTCGCGCTCCATCGTGCCGGTGTCGGAGGCCCGCAGCAGCAGCCCGACCGCGGTGACGTCGCCGTTGTCGGCGACCCGCACCGGCACCGCCGCGACGTAGAGGATCGGCACGCGGCCGCGCACGTTGTCGAGCTCCTCGCGGCTGAGCCACGCTTCCTGACGGTCGAGGTCGGTCGGCATGCGGCCATCCTCGCACGCGGTTTCGGCCCTCCACCGGGGCGTCCTACACTGGAGCCACAGGCGCCTGAGCCGTCATCAGCGGCGAGCCTTCCGGAAGAACGGGAGCACTGCTCCTCACTAGACCCGGACGAGTGGTCACGTGACGACCGATCGACCAAGAGCGGTCTCCTCCCTTCGCCGGCGTTGGGGGTGGACAAGCGGGGTGGTACCGCGGTGGCCCGACGGCCGTCGTCCTCGTGGCAGTTGACGAGTTGACCCGCCGAGTACCCCGGAGCCGCCGCGATGACCTATCCCAAGGTCTCCACCACCGACGCGACCACCGTCGCCTCCTCCCCGAGCTTCCCCGACATCGAGAAGCACGTGCTGAACTACTGGGAGGCGGACGGGACCTTCCAGGCATCCATCGACGCCCGCGACGCCGGCACGGACGGCAGCAACGAGTTCGTCTTCTACGACGGACCCCCCTTCGCCAACGGCCTGCCGCACTACGGCCACCTGCTCACCGGCTACGTCAAGGACGTCGTCCCCCGCTACCAGACGATGCGCGGCAAGCGGGTCGAGCGGCGCTTCGGTTGGGACACGCACGGTCTGCCCGCCGAGCTCGAGGCGATGCGCCAGCTCGGGCTGAAGACGACCGACGAGGTCCGTGAGCTCGGCATCGAGAAGTTCAACGCCGCCTGCCGCGAGTCGGTGCTCAAGTACACCGGCGAGTGGCGCGACTACGTCACCCGCCAGGCGCGCTGGGTCGACTTCGACAACGACTACAAGACGCTCAACCCGACCTTCATGGAGTCGGTCATCTGGGCCTTCAAGTCGATGTACGACCAGGGCCTGGTCTACGAGGGCTTCCGCGTGCTGCCGTACTGCTGGCAGGACGAGACGCCGCTGTCCAACCACGAGCTGCGCATGGACGACGACGTCTACCAGATGCGCCAGGACCCGGCGGTCACCGTCGGCCTGCGGATGGACGCCACCGGCGAGGACCCGGTGCTCGACGACGCCCACCTGCTCGTGTGGACGACGACCCCGTGGACCCTGCCGAGCCACCTGGCCGTCATGGTCGGCTCCGAGATCGACTACGTCGTCGTCGAGGCGCCGGTCCCCGGTGTCGAGGGGAGCACGGCGAAGTACGTCCTCGCCGAGGCGCGACTGGGCCACTACGCCCGCGAGCTCGGCGACGAGCCGACGATCCTCGGCCGCTACACCGGTGCCCAGCTGCTCGGCCGCACCTACACCCCGCCGATGTCCTACTACGCCGGCCACGAGGGCGCCTTCCGCGTCGTCGCCGCCGACGACGCCGTGACGACGACCGACGGTTCCGGCCTCGTCCACACCGCCGGTGCCTTCGGTGAGGTCGACAAGGAGGTCACCGACCGCGAGGGCATCGCCGCCGTCATGCCGGTGGCCAAGGACGGTCGCTTCACCGCGCCGGTCACCGACTACGAGGGCATGCTCGTCTTCGACGCCAACGGCCCGATCATCGACGCGCTCAAGGCGACGACCCGCGGCGAGCAGGCCGACTCGGTCAGCGAGGGCACGATCCTCCTGCGCCGCGAGTCCTACGAGCACTCCTACCCGCACTGCTGGCGCTGCCGGCAGCCGCTGATCTACAAGGGTGTCGAGTCGTGGTTCGTCGAGGTCACGGCGATCAAGGACAAGATGCTCGCCAACAACGAGCAGATCACCTGGACGCCCGACCACGTCAAGCACGGGCAGTTCGGCAAGTGGCTCGAGAATGCGCGTGACTGGTCGATCACCCGCAACCGCTTCTGGGGCAGCCCGGTGCCGGTGTGGAAGTCCGACGACCCGGCCTACCCGCGCATCGACGTCTACGGCTCCTTCGAGGAGATCGAGCGCGACTTCGGGCGGCTGCCGCTCGGCGAGGACGGCGAGCCCGATCTCCACCGTCCCTTCGTCGACGAGCTGACCCGGCCCAACCCCGACGACCCGACCGGCAAGAGCACGATGCGGCGCGTCGAGGACGTGCTCGACGTGTGGTTCGACTCCGGGTCGATGAGCTACGCGCAGGTGCACTACCCCTTCGACAATGCCGAGTGGTTCGAGCAGCACTTCCCGGCCGACTTCATCGTCGAGTACATCGGGCAGACCCGCGGCTGGTTCTACACGCTGCACATCCTCGCGACCGCGCTCTTCGACAAGCCGGCCTTCTCGTCCGTCATCAGCCACGGCATCGTCCTGGGCAACGACGGGCAGAAGATGTCCAAGTCGCTGCGCAACTACCCCGACGTCTCCGAGGTCTTCGACCGCGACGGCGCCGACGCGATGCGCTGGTTCCTCATGAGCAGCCCGATCCTGCGCGGCGGCAACCTCGTCGTCACCGAGCAGGGCATCCGCGAGGGTGTGCGGCAGGTGCTCATCCCGCTGTGGAACAGCTACTCCTTCTTCACCCTCTACGCCAACGCCCTGGGCGACGGCTACGAGGCGACGTGGTCGACGGGCTCCACCGACCCGCTCGACCGCTACCTGCTGGCCAAGCTGCGCGAGTTCGTCGAGGACGCCACCGCGCGGATGGACGCCTATGACATCGCCGGCGCCTGCGACAGCACCCGCAGCTTCACCGACGTGCTCACCAACTGGTACATCCGGCGCAGCCGGGAGCGCTTCTGGGCGACGGGTGCCGACCGGGCCGACGCCGAGGCGGCCTGCGACACCCTCTACACGGCACTCGAGGTGCTCTGCCGCGTCGCCGCCCCCCTTCTGCCGCTGATGACCGAAGAGGTCTGGCGCGGGCTCACGGGGGGGCGGTCGGTGCACCTGGCCGACTGGCCCAAGGCGGAGGACCTGCCGGCCGACCACGACCTGGTCGTCGCCATGGACACCGCCCGCGCGGTGTGCAGCTCGGCCAGCGCGCTGCGCAAGGCCAACAAGCTGCGCAACCGCCTGCCGCTGCGTGACCTGACGGTCGTCGTGCCCGACGCCGCGAAGCTCGCGGACTTCGGCGCGATCGTCGCCGACGAGGTCAACGTGCGCCAGGTGAGCCTGCTCGACATCGCCGACCCGGCGGCCGCGGACTTCGGCGTGAGCCAGAAGCTCACCGTCAACGCCCGTGCGGCCGGACCGCGCCTGGGCAAGCAGGTCCAGGTCGCGATCAAGGGCAGCAAGTCGGGCGACTGGTCCGTCGCCGACGACGGCACCGTGACCTCCGGCGGCATCGCGCTGGTCGAGGGCGAGTACACGCTCGAGACCGTCGCGGCCGATGACGAAGGGAGCCACCGCGCCACCGCGATGCTCCCCGGCTCTGTGGGCGGCTTCATCGTGCTCGACACCGAGGTCACCGACGAGCTGGCGGCCGAGGGTCTGGCGCGTGACGTCATCCGCGCCGTCCAGGAGGCGCGCAAGCAGGCCGGGCTCGAGGTCTCCGACCGGATCAGTCTGACGATCACCGGCTCGCAGCAGGTGTGGCAGGCGACCGTCGCCCACCAGGGCCTGATCGTCGACGAGACGCTCGCCGGCCAGTTCGGCTCCGCTCCCAATCTCGAGGCGCTGCCGCTCGGCGACGGCGTCGTCGAGACCGAGCTCTCCGGCAGCGAGAGGGTCCGGGTCAAGGTCACGCGCCTGTGAGCCGCCGATGATCAACGGGATCCTGTGGGTCCTCGGCTGCCAGCTCGTCGGGGAGGTCTTCGTCCGGGTCCTCGGGCTGTCGATCCCCGGGCCGGTCGTGGGGATGGTGCTGCTCTTCGCGGTGCTGTCCGTGCGCCGGCCGGGGGAGGTCTCGGGGACGCTGCGCTTCTCCGACGGGCTGCTGCGACACCTGCAGCTCTTCTTCGTCCCGGTGACGGTCGGGATCATGGTGCACGCGTCGGAGCTGGGGCGGCAGTGGCTGCCGGTCACCGGCGGGCTCGTCCTGTCGTGGGGGCTCGGCCTGGTGACCGTCGCCGGCTTGGCCTCGTGGCTGCAGGGGCGCCGGGGAGTGCGGGTGCGCTCGCATGACTGAGGCGATCGACTGGCTGCGTGATTCGCCGCTCACCTGGGTCTTCCTCACCCTGCTCGCCTACCGGGCCGGTGTGTGGGTGCGTGACCGTACCGGCGGGCACCCGCTCGCGCAGCCGGTGCTCGTCGCCGCGGCGCTGCTCATCACGCTGCTCGCCGTCCTCGGCATCGACTACGACACCTACATGACCGGCGGCGCGCTCATCCATCTCGTGCTCGGCCCGGCGACCGTGGCGTTGGCGGTGCCGTTGCACCGGCAGGCGCACCACCTGCGCGAGATGGCGCTGCCGCTGGCGGTCGCCCTGCCGGCGGGTGCTCTGGTCTCGATCGGCTCGGCCGTGCTCACGGTGCGCGCCCTCGGCGGGTCCGAGGCGCTCGAGCACACGATCGCGCCCAAGGCTGCGACGACGCCTGTCGCGATCGCCATCGCCGACCACATCGGGGGAGTGCCGGCGCTCGTCGCCGCCTTCACGATGCTCGCCGGCATGCTCGGGGCGGTCTTCGGTCCGTGGCTGCTCGACCGGCTGTCGGTCCACGACCGGAGGGTGCGCGGGTTGGCCATGGGCGCGGCCTCCCACGGAGTCGGCACCTCGCGCTCGCTGCACGACGACCTCACGGAAGGGGCCTTCGCCGGCCTGGCCATGGGCCTGACCGCGCTCCTGACGAGCGTGCTCGTGCCGCTCGTCATCGCCCTCCTCTGACCCCCCTTCGTCCGCGCCCTCCCAACTCTGCAAGACCCTAGGGTTTTGCAGAGTTGGGAGGGGCGAGCGGGGCCGGTCAGGCGGCGCCGTCGGCCGCGTGCGGCTCCATCGGTGCGCCCGTCTCGAGCACGGTCTTGATGCCCGAGAGAACCCAGGGCCAGCCGCCGCCCCCTTCGTTGGTCGGGTCGGGGTTGCCCGCCACCTGCTCGGCCGTCGTCGGCGGCCGGTGAGGTCGTGGGTGAGGGTCAGGCGGACCGCGCCGTGGGCGCTCGGCTCGATCTCCCAGGTGAGGGTGCCCGGCTCCTCGTCCTCGATCCACACCGGTGCCCAGGTCTGGACGAGGCGGCGCGGCGGGTCGGCCTCGAGGACCTCGCCGGTGACGACGACGTCGGGCATGCCGACCGCCTTCATGTCCTCGCCGGCCCGGTGCTCGAAGTGGCCACCCGGCTGCAGGTCGTAGTCGACCTCGCCGGCGTAGCCGTAGAGCCGGCTGAACTCCGCCGACGTGATGGCCGCCCACACCCGCTCGGGCGTGGCATTGATGAAGATGCGGTGGATCTGGACCTCGGTGTCGCTCATGGCTCGTCGTCCTCCAGGACTCGTTTGAGATCGAGCAGCGCGGAGGCCCGCGCCGCCGTGTACTTGCCGATCCACCGGTCGTGGATCGCGCGGATGGGGACGGGGTTGAGGTGGTGGAGCTTGGTCCGTCCCTCCTTGCGGGTGACGACGAGGTTCGCTTCCTCGAGCAGCCGCAGGTGCTTGGCGACGCCAAACCGCGTCATCTCCGTGTGCTCGCGCACGACCTCCTCGAGCTCGGACTGGGTGCGTCCGTCGCGCTCGAAGAGGGCGTCGAGCAGCACCCGGCGGATCGGGTCCGCCAAGGCCTTGAAGACGAGGTCGTCATCGCTCACCTGATCACCATAGGTGACCATATGGTCACCTATCAAGGCCTAGGGTCGGAGTCATGGACACGACTCTGCACTCCGTCTCCGGCCTCCTCGACCTCGCGCCGACGAGCGAAGGGGGTCGCCCCGGCGTCAAGAAGGCGCTCGTGGGCCACGGCTGCCGGGTGGTGATGTTTCGCTTCGCGGCCGGGCAGGTGCTCGCGGAGCACACGGCGGCCTTCCCGATCCTCGTCCAGTGCCTCTCCGGCACCGTGGAGTTCGCCGCGGGGGAGCAGGTGGTGACCCTCGGTCCCGGAGCCGTCGCCAACCTCGACGCGCGCGTCCCCCACGAGGTGCGGGGGGTCACCGATGCCGTCTTCCAGCTGGTCATGCTTGACCCGGCGGCGAGGCCGGACTGAGCTGTCGACAGGCGCACGAGTCATCGACTGCCGCACCAGGTATTTCTCGCGCCTGCTTCGATGACCCGCGCGCGAGTCGAAGTCCGGCGCGCCGTCGGGTGGCGCGGGCTGACGGGTCAGGGCGTGAGCGGCTGCTGACGCACGTGGGGAACGACCATCGGCGTGCCCGACTGCGGGTCGTCGACGACGTCGCACGCCAGGCCGAAGACCTCCTCGACCAGCTCGCTCGTCAGCACCTGCGCGGGTGGGCCGTCGCCACGGATCCTCCCTTCGTGCATGACGACCAGACGTGAGGCGAAGCGCGCCGCCTGGTTGAGGTCGTGGAGCACGGCGACGATCGTGCGGCCCTCGCGGTTGAGCCCGGCGAAGAGCTCGAGCAGCTCGTACTGGTGCGCGATGTCGAGGAAGGTGGTGGGTTCGTCGAGGAGGATCACCTCGGTGTCCTGTGCGAGGACCATCGCGACCCAGGCCCGCTGCCGCTGACCGCCGGAGAGCGTCGCGACCGGGGTGTCGGCGAGGTCGGTGAGGTGGGTGCGCTGCAGTGCCGCGGCGATCGCCCGGTCGTCGTCCGGAGACCACTGCCGCAGCAGGCTGTGGTGGGGGTGCCGGCCGCGGGTCACGAGCTCGCCCACGGTGATCCCCTCGGGGGCGATGGCGCTCTGCGGCAGCAGCGAGACCCGTTGTGCCACAGCGCGTCCGCGCATCCTGTGCAGGTCCTGGCCGCCGAGCTCGACCCGGCCGTCGGACGGCTGGTTCACCCGGCAGAGCGCCTTGAGCAGGGTCGACTTGCCGCAGCCGTTGGGCCCGACGACGACGGTGAAGTCGCCGCGGGCGATGTCGAGGTCGAGCCCGCGGATCACCGGCTCCCCGCCGTAGCCGACGGTGATCTGGCGGGCGCTGACGAGCGAAGGGGAGGTCATGTCGCCTTCTTCCATTCGGAGACGAGCAGGGCGCCGAGGTAGACGCCGCCGATCGCGAGCGTGAGGATGCCGACGGGCAGCCCGTCGAAGAGCGGCACCTGCTGGGTGGCCAGGTCGGCCGCCGACAGCAGGAGGGCGCCGGTCACGGCGGACAGCCCGAGCAGCGGTCGGGCGCTGCGGGCCAGCCGCCGGGTGACGTGCGGCGCGGTGAGCGCGACGAAGGCGATCGGCCCGGCGACGGCCACCGCCCCGCCGGCGAGCAGGACCGACAGGAGGACCGCCCTTCGTCGCACGGCACCGGAGTGCACGCCGAGCGAGGCGGCCACCTCGTCGCCCATCTCGGTGAGGCCGAGGGGGACCGACAGCAGCGCGAGCGGCACCGCGGCGACCGCGAGGACCAGCCAGATCGTCATGACGTGGTCCCAGCCGCGCGCGTTGAGGCTGCCGTTGAGATAGGCCGACAGGACCGTCGCCTTGTCGCGCGCGACGACGTAGACGACGTACTGGGTGAAGGCGTAGGCCATCGCCGAGACGCCGATGCCCGCGAGGACCATGCGTATCGGGTTGGACAGTCCGGTCCCGGTGCTCACGGCGACGAGCCCGACGGCCAGCGCCGCCCCGGCCACCGAGCCGAGGACGATGGACGTGGCGCCCGGCAGGAGCAGCCCGACGAGGGCGGCGCCGGCACCCGCGCCCGCGCTCACACCGATGACATCGGGGGAGCCGAGCGGGTTGCGGGTCACGGACTGGAAGAGCGCGCCCGAGGCACCGAGCGCGGCGCCGGCACCCAGCGCGACGAGCAGGCGCGGGCCGCGCAGGTGACCGAGGACGAAGTTGGCCTTGCCCGTCGCCTCGCCACGAGCCACCTCGACGATGCCGGCCGGCAGGTCCGCCAGTGCCACGCCGAGGCCGCCCATCGTCAGTGTTGCCAGGGCCGTCGCGACGACGAGCCCCACGAGGACGAGGCCGAGCGCACTCGCCCGACGGCGGGCCGGAGCGAGGGTGCTCATGCCTGTGCCTTCCGGCCGAGCCGGCGGACCGCGAGGAGCAGCACGGGAGCCCCGACGAAGGCGGTGACGACCCCGACCATGAGCTCCTGCGGTCGCAGCACGATCCGGCCGATGATGTCGGCGCCGAGCAGCAGGGTCGGGCCGACGACGAGGCAGCCGAGCAGCTGGGCGCGCACGTCGAGCCCGACGAGGGCACGCACGATGTGCGGCACGGCGAGACCGACGAAGGCGATCGGCCCGACGGCCGCGGTCGCCGCCGCGCACAGCAGCGTCGCGGCCCCGAGG